>JAKBAF010000034.1 GCA_021809305.1 bacterium | reverse complement strand
AATTTAGAGTGCGGTACTCCCGTACCGCTTTGGTTCTGGCCACGCCTGTGGCCGCCAAGTTTATGAGCACGACATTGGGCTACCAGCACCTTCATCACTGCCGCGATTTAGGAGACGTCTTGCAGGCTTGCGTGCTTTCAGAAAGCAACCCTACCGAGGGTTTCGATCTCATTTTTTAACTGAACTTGTTCCATGGTACGAGCAGCTTGGCTCTCGTTTGCGGCGTCTATTGCGCTCTGTTGCTCTTTTTTCTTGGCTACGAGCTGATCTTTTAATTCGATCTCCGCTGCATGCGCCTGCTTTGACTCTCCGAGCTTCAGCTCAAGTTGATCCACTTCTTCTCCAAGGCCAATTCGTTCTTGCTTGATGAGTTCATCCCGCTCTTCTATGTTAGCTTTCAACATCTTCCACTCTGACTCTGGGAGGTACTGAGGAAGAACGCTCAATAGAGTCGTCGTCGCCACAGATGGAGCATGCTCGGTGATCACGGCTCGGGCTGATACCGCAAACATAGAGAAGAGCCGGCCCCCTGCTTCTTGGACAGAAGGGGAGTGGAGGAGGGCCCGCCCCGTTGCTGCGAGTTGCGCCCGGAGCTCTTCCTGTTTTGGTTGAGGACCTGGGAAATCACTTAAGGTGACGGTGGCTCGATTCCCTTTTATTCCATATTGTCTCAATACGCCCCAGATTCCAACCTCAGCAATAGCTCTCTTTTCCTTAAGGCCGAGGTCTTTGGTAACCTCTGCCTTTTTTTCTGCTAAGCTCTCTTCTTTTCTGGTAATTTCTTGCTTCTTTTCGGCAATACGCCCTTCAACTTGGCCTATCTTTTTATCAGTCTTCTCAACTTGCCGAGTCAATTGCGCGATCTGTAATTCAAACTGCGCTATATCGAGTGACAGCACCTCATCGCGCTCTTTCATGCGTTGAACGAGCTCTTGCAGCTTCCCCTTAAGCGAGACCACAGAAGCCTCCACTTTGGCAATAGCTGCTTTTGCTGAAGGGTGATCCGCCCCTCGAAGCGCCTCGAGGGGAGCGCTAAGGCTCTTAAGTGTTTCTGAATAGCTCTTTAGGGCATTGACGATACCATCCACACCCTCTTTGCCTGTTCCTATTTGGAAGGCGTCGATTGCCTTAGATGCAGCTCTTTCATTCTCCTCCAAGGTCTTTACCCTTGAAGAGGATATATGCTGGATGAGCCCTTTAGTGGATTCCTCAAGACAGGGATATTTACTGCAGAATTTAAGGAGGTTGATCGCCTGTTCCATAGCTGTTTCTGGCGTCAGACCCTCCTGCGCTTGCGGGTTTTTAACCTTCACTGCTCTAAGGAGAACATCCCCTTGTAATGTCCTAGCAACAGCATCCTCAAATGCCAAAAGTTTTTCTTGTACGAGCGGAGCGAGGCTATCTCCTCCATTTGGTTTCCATCTTCCAAGAGGGGAGTTGGCAACCTGGCACATCTTGATAATCGTCTCATCGGCCTCTGTTTGAATAAGCTCTCTCATTGTGGTCTCAAGTTTGGCAACCGAATCAGCATTGCTGAAATCGGTCTCCTGAAAAGCCCGAGATAGCTCGACCTCTAGATCTGAGGTATTGTAGGCTTTGATCGCATCTTCGTTCTTCTTATACTCTTCTAGCTGTCTCTGGTAGCTAGGCAGGAGAGTTTCAAAATGGTTTGTAACATAGGAGGCTATCGCATGGCATAGCTCTGCAAAAAGAGAGCAGGGAGCATTCAAGATAGTGGAGCCCCATCCCGACTCTGGAACTCTAGCAGCTGATTGAGCCATTTTTTACCCTCTTAATTGATTTACTGAGCTCTCTTTAGCAAGAACTCACTCTCTTGTTAATTTTTATTATACACTGTATAAATATTTAAATAAATATAAAAATACAAATCATTATTTCGTAATAGATTGAAACAACCCCCTCAAAAACGCTGCCCAAACCTCCTCTTGCGAATAAATTCCCCTCGCTAATAAGATGGGCCTGCCATTTTGCGCGTAGCTGTTTTGGCGGCGAGCCCCGGCTCACTAGACCAAAACAAGGACAATGCCGTGCTACGCGCCACGCCGTCTCTCCCTATAGAAATAGGGTAGAGCATTATGTCCACTCTGTATTGGGGTGTAGCCAAGTGGTAAGGCAGCGGTTTTTGGTACCGCCATTCGGAGGTTCGAGTCCTTCCACCCCAAAATCATACGGACGAAAACGCCTTAATGCCGGGCAGCGCTTGCGCGCCCTGCGGAAGTTTTAGTATAGATGACAGGTCGCGACTCTTTTATGCTCTTTGCTGGCTCCTCCCACCCCCTCCTTGCTGAAGAGGTGGCGCGCGGTCTTGGTATTTCCCTCGGTAATCGGATGGCACAGACCTTTCCGGATGGGGAGATCTTTGTGGAGATCTTGGAGAGCGTGAGAGGGAAGGATCTCTTTGTGATCCAGTCGCTTGCAAGGCGCCCTAACCACTATCTGATGGAACTTTTGATCTTTATCGATGCGCTAAAGCGCGCCTCAGCACGCTCAATTACAGCTGTCATTCCCTACTTTGGCTATGCAAGACAGGACCGCAAGGAGCGAGGGCGTGTTCCAATTACGGCCAAACTTGTTGCGGATATGATCGAGAAGGCTGGCGCTACAAGGGTTGTTACGATGGATCTCCATGCAGAACAGATCCAGGGCTTCTTCAATATCCCCGTTGATAATCTCTTAGCGCGTTGCGAGCTCTCAAGCGTCCTTCTTAAGTTGAATCTCAACCCCTGTGTTGTGGTCTCTCCCGATGCGGGAAGCATCAAAATCGCTAGGGGATATGCTGCCCTTCTTGGTGTCGATTTTGCCATCGTTGAAAAGCGGCGCCTTTCGGCCACTCAGGTTGAGGCGACAGCCGTTATTGGCGACCTAGAGGGGCGGGATGTCATCTTGACAGATGATATGGTAACAACGGGGGGCACCCTTTGCGCCGCAGCCGCAGTGTGCAAACGCCTAGGTTGCAAACGGGTCATCGCGCTCGCCTCTCATGGGCTCTTTGCACTCGATGCCTTAAAGCGGATCGAAGAGAGCCCGATTGAGACCCTCTTTGTGAGCAATACCGTGCAGTGGGGAGAGGTTGATCCTCCCTCCTCCTTTAAAGTTGAAGTAGTTTCGGTGGCTGGCCTCTTTGCTAAAGCGATCCACGGCATCGTCTCTGCCGAGTCGATCTCATCGCTCTTTATACCAGCAGAGAAGTGCAGGCCCGCACAATGATCGATTTGCTGCGAATCGCAAGGGATGGTGTCATAAAATGAGCAAAAGAATGGCTCAATTTGTTACATTGTTCGGGCGGTTGATACCGGGTTGCCCTGCGAGGGATTAGTTAAGCAGCATTTCACGCCAATATTTCACGGTGGAATAGGAAAGGTTTTATTCTATGGAACTAAAGTACAGTAAGCGGGAGATGGCAAGTAAGGGCGAGGCAAAACGGCTTCGCCGCGCGGGAAAGATCCCAGCCATCGTTTATGGACCGAAGATGACTCCAGAATCGATCTCAATCGATCGAGCGGAGTTACAGGGGCATCTGCGCAAAGTTGCGAAAGAGCAGCTCTCAACAACGGTCTTTGTTCTCAAGAGTGAGGCGGGCGCTACAAGGCGGGCCATCCTCAAAGACGTACAGTATCAGATTACAAGCTACGACATTATCCATCTCGACTTCACCGAACTGCGCGATGAGCTTCCCGTGCGTGTCAATGTGCCCATTCGCTGTCTCAATGTTGCCGATTGTGCGGGCATCAAAGAGGGTGGCGTTTTGCGGAGGGTGATTCGGGCTATTAAGGTTGTCTGCCTTCCAAAGGACATTCCGAGTGAGGTTACAGTCGATGTTGCCTCTCTTGGTATGCGGCAGACTCGCCGCCTAAGTGAGCTCACGATCCCAGATGGGGTGAGACCTTTGGCCAAGCGAGACGAGGTTGCGGTTGTCGTTGGTAAGAAGTAATCCCCTTATAGCGAAAGAGGGCGGTTCGATCACATACAAGCAAGTGGCAAGTGGGCCTTAACGATTTGGCGCCATACGCCAGTAGGAGAGATGATGAGTAAGAAAGATGCTAAAGCGCTTTATGAGGGCATGTACATTGTCAATGCTACCTTAAGCGAAGATGCAAGGACAAAGGTCGTCGATAAATTACAGGAACAGATTACTCAGCTAGACGGAGAGATCCATAAGCTTCATGAATGGGGACGCCGCCGTCTTGCCTATGAGATCGATGGTAAGCGAGAGGGTTACTACTACATCCTTTACTTCACAGCGCCAACCCAGGCGATTGCTGAGCTTTGGAAAGAGTACCACCTTAACGAGGACCTCGTTCGCTTCATGACCCTTCGAGCCGAAAAGGTTGTCGAAAAAATTGAATTTAAAGTTCTTGCTGAGCGTTAAGAGAATTTTCGAGCGCTCAAGCAAATCTAGGAGAAGGACAAGATGACTCAAATGCGAAAGAAGGTGACGCGCGTGCGCCGGCGCAAGCGTTGCCCATTTACAGCGGCAGGGATCAAAGAGATCGACTACAAAGACATAGATACTCTTAGACGATTTATTACTGAGAGGGGAAAGATGCTCCCCAGCCGGATCACCGGTGTCTCAGCGCGATTCCAGCGCCTATTAGCTGCGGCCATCAAGCGTGCAAGGCATATGGCTCTCGTGCCATTTGCAGCCGAAGAGTAGGGGGTAGAAGATGTCACATGCAATGAAGCGAAAAGAGCTTCCCATTATCACGCGCCTTCTCCTTTTGATCGACATCGAAGGGCTTGGTCGCAAAGGCGAAATTGTGACCGTGCGTCCAGGTTATGCGCGCAACTTTCTTGTTCCAAAAGCAATGGGCGTTGTTGCGGACAGGAACTCCTTGAAGCATCAGGCACGCCTTCAGGAAGAGCGCGCAAGGCAGGCAGCAGCTGACAGAGAGTTCTCTGAAGCGCTTGCCGGACAGGTTCACGGTATCACCCTCAAGACCCATGTTAAGGTAGATCCTGAGGGCCATATGTACGGTTCGGTCTCAAGCGCCGATATCGTCCACCTCCTGGAAGTTTCGGGTTTTAAAGTTGAAAAGGGCTTTATCCGTCTTGCTCAACCCATCAGAACATCAGGGCTTCATGTCATCTCCTTAAAGCTTAAGGAGGGAATAACCTGTTCGTTCAAACTTAAGGTTCTGCCTGAGGGGATGGATGAGCTTCCTGAGCTCCTTGGGTCAGAGACTGCAGGGGCATCCGATGCTTCTCAAAGTGAGCAACCTGTGTAGCACGGGTAGCGTGCGATTTGTATGAGGTGATAGGCGATGTCGTTAAAACGGGTGAATGAAGATAAGTGGGTCGTTATCACTGGAGGGGCGGGCTTCATTGGCTCTGCCATGGTCCGCTACCTCAACGACATCGGCCTCTTTAATCTGGTCCTTATCGATAATCTCGGTAAGGGAGAGAAGTGGAAGAATCTCGTAGGAAAGCGCTTCTCAGAGGTTGTGCCAATCGGGGAGACCTTTACCTGGCTCCACGACAAGCACGAGGACATCCAAGCCTTCATTCACCTCGGAGCGTGCAGCGATACAACTGAGCGTGATGCTGACTATCTTTTAGAGAACAACTACCGCTTCTCGGTTCGACTTGCAGAGTACGCTCTGAAGTACGACCATCGCTTTATCTACGCCTCATCAGCTGCGACCTATGGCGATGGCTCTCAGGGCTTTTCCGATGACCACGCCTCAATTGAGGCGCTAGAGCCGCTCAATATGTATGGCTATTCCAAGCAGCTCTTCGATCTCTGGGCTCTCCGACAAGGCTATCTGAACCAGATTGTGGGCTTAAAATTCTTCAATGTCTTTGGTCCCAACGAGTGGCACAAAGGCCGCATGGCATCGGCCATCGTCAGGATGGTCGCCCAAGTTCAAAGCGAGGGGAGGATCTGTCTCTTTAAGTCCGCCCACCCAGACTACGCCGATGGAGAGCAGAAGCGCGACTTCCTCTACGTCAAAGATGCGGCCCGGATGGTCCACAGCTTCCTGCGCTCCGATATCGGTGGCATCTTCAATATAGGATCTGGCATCGCCTCCAGCTGGAATGAACTCGCACGAGCTGTCTTCCACGCCCTCGGTCTCCCTGTCCAAATTGATTACATCGATATGCCCTCCGATCTGCTCGGCAAGTACCAGTACTACACCAGGGCCGAGATGGCCAAGCACGCACGCTATCGAGAGCTCAACTCCCGGACAATGCCCCTCGATGCCGCCGTCGCCGACTACGTCAACAACCACCTCATCCCCAACAAGACGTGGTAAAAGAGCTCCTCCTCTCCATCAAACCCCGCCATATCTTAGTTGTTGGTGATCTCTGCATCGACCGCTACACCTTTGGCTCGGTCAACCGCATCTCCCCAGAAGCCCCCGTTCCCGTCCTCCACGCCTCAAGAGAGGAGCATCGCCCCGGTATGGCTGGCAATGCCATACTTAACCTCCTCTCACTCGGACAAAGAGTCAGCGCTCTCGGTCGCATCGCCTCCGACTATGCTGGCAGGACACTCACAGATGCCCTCCTCGCAGAAAATGTAGGGCTCCATGGTCTCCTCACCCAAGAGGGCTATCAAACTCCCATCAAGAACCGCTTTATCGCCTCCAATCAGCAGATCCTTCGCGTCGACACCGAGTCAACAGAACCCCTTCCAGGCCACCTAGAGCACGAAATCATCTCCACTCTCCCCGCACTCCTCGAAGGTGTTGATGCCGTTGCCATCTCCGACTACGGCAAAGGCTTCCTCACCCCCACGCTTCTTGCAGCCCTCATCCAACACGCCAGGCAGCGCAATATTCCAACTATCGTCGACCCAAAAGGTCGCGCCTTCGCCCGCTACGCTCTTGCCACCGTTATCAAACCTAACCTCCAAGAAGCCATCGACGCCTCCAACTTAAGTCCCTGCACCCCCCTCCCACTCATCGCCGCCACCCTCCTTCAACAAACTGGCGCCGACCATCTCATGATCACCCGCTCCGAAAAAGGCATATCCCTCTTCTCAGGCGATACCCACCACTACCTACCCGCCGAGGAGCGCGAAGTCCGCGATGTCACAGGCGCCGGCGATACCGTCCTCGCCGTCACAACAGCCGCCGTCGCTAACCAAATCCCCATCATCCAAGGCGCTCACCTCGCCAACCTCGCCGCTAGCATCGCCATCCAACGCTTCGGCTGCGCCCGCATCTCACTACAAGACCTCGCGACGCTCGCAGGTTAGCGCAGCAAGAAAGCGGGAGCTTCGCCCCCTGCACCCCCACCATAGGGCGGGCCCTCTGGACACCCATTCGTTTTACGTCAAGTTGTAGAATTGTCATGGGAAGGGTGGGAGGGGGTAAAATGCCGGCTAGGAAGCCGGCATTTTTGTAATAGAAGGAAAACAGTTGCGACTTGAGCGGACCTGAGAATGGGTTGAGGAAATTAGGGCTGCTCCTGTGAGCCAGGTAAAGGCGTAGCGTTACCCGGCCTACCTGGTTTAGGAGCCTTAGGAAGGACCACAACATAGTGGCTCAGAGACTCAAGGTAAACGATGTGGGCAACCCCACTCTTCTCATCAGCCAGAAGACGTGACTTATACGTAAGCAATGCCGGCTCACCGGACTCTTTGGTGTAACCAAGAGGGGGGTGATAGGTAACGATTTTTGTTAAGCCAAGGATTCTTGCAAGAGAGGCTAGCTCAAGCCCGCCGCTAAAAGAGCATTTATCTACAGCAAGGGCATCCAGATAGCCTTGCCAGCCCTCCCCTTTCTCTTCTGATCCGGCGAATGGTTGGCCTCCCGCTTCTAGCTTTTGAGCGAATGTGGTCTCGAGGCCAGAATAGGTGCCGCGCGCTATGTACTCTTCTAGCGATACACGAATAAACATCTTTAGATCGTGGGGGTCACCGAAGGTAGTAATTTCCTCTCTCATCTGGGTCACAAGCTCGCTGCGGAGGGCCGAGCCTGTCTCGTTGTATTTGGGTTCTTGGCCTTCAAGGGATGGATGGAGCTGATTGTAGCTTTTTTCAAGGCAGGTGAAGAGACAGTTATTGTCATCTGGGACATCCACGACGTAACCATTATGATAGCGAGCATTGGACTTGGCTAAGGGGATGCCTTGTTCGGCAAATTCATCGAGCAATGGTTGATCAATTTCGTAGCCCTCGCTGCTCAGCCACTCTAGCATCTCGGCATCGGCTAACTTTCGCATCTTTTCTGCTCGTACCGGCCATGTGCTAGGTAGCTGCTCAACCTCTTCAAGAAGATTGGCAATGGCTGAGCAGACGGGCGAGTGAAGGGCCCTGCCCCTATGAGGTCGCCCAGAACCCAATTGGGCCGGATCCATTCTCTTTAAGATCGACTCGATGAGGTCAAGTGATGGCTTTGCATGGTAGCGGGTTGCATCAGCTGAGAGCTCATTAAGCCTTGCGCGAAGGGGAACAGGGTCAATCTTGCTGCGATCAGCCATCTGTCGAAAGAAGCGTTTTAGGTTGGAGATGGGGGTGATGAAGCGCTGCTCTTCTGGCGTGTGGCGGGGAGGTGGAGGAGGAGCTGGCTGTTGCTGTCTGTTCTGACTCTGGGGCGGGGCGTCGCTTGGTGGTGGGGGAGAAGATCCATAGAGCCACCGAGCCGTTGTTGATGCGGTGAAGGTGAG
>JAKBAF010000033.1 GCA_021809305.1 bacterium | reverse complement strand
CCCACCCAGCATTTTCCACTTGCTCCTTATCTTCGCGCTTCATTAAAATTGGGGCCTCCCGTAGCTGTTAGGTACTTTAAGCGGAAGTGGCGAAATTGGTATACGCGCTACCTTGAGGTGGTAGTGGGGGAAACCTTGTGGGGGTTCGAGTCCCCCCTTTCGCATGCCTTGTCGATACTTCATTGTTTAGTAGATGCTCTCGGTTAATTCGCCAAAGAGTCTTTCGACCTTCAGTCTAAAACTATCTTCCATCCTCACATCCAGAACCTCTCTCATCGAGCGTGCCCCTGCAAGAGTTCTTAGATCTCTCATCTCATCTTGTGAGAAGAGGGGAGACCATGAAGGGGCGTGAGCTTGGCAAAACGCCTCTCCTCGTATGAGCGCAGCTGCCTGCAGAGGCGCTTCACACTCCATGCAGCGCTCTGGGAGGGCAAGAAGGCCATCGTGCTTTAGGAGCTTAATCAGGAAGCTTGTTGTAAAGGTTGCGCTATTGATGGCGAGGGGAGCGTAGGCGAGATAGAGAAGTAAGAGGTTGTAGAGGGCAGGAGCGGGTTTTAGAGGCAGCTGACTTTGAAGGAGTTTCTGTCCCAGAAAGGAGGCGCGCTCCAAGGTTCCGAGCTCTTCTCGCAGAATAAGATAGGGATCGAGGAGCGTCCACTCCTTTAGCTGAAGGAGGGTTGACCCTCCTCGATCGCGGTAGAGGCACTCAACCCGAGAGAGGGCTGAGAGCTGGGAGTGGCCTCCACCTACAAAAAATCTAGCCAGCCCTAGGTCAGCTGTAAAGAGTGTAGCAATGACATGTCGCTCTTGAAAAGGCGTGCAGATTAGAACAATCCCCTCTGTCTGCCTATATTCCATATGGGAGAAGAACTCTTAATTCGGAGGTAATTGCAAAACTCCATTTGACCGCTTTCTGGCGCTTTTACCGATCTTTGCAATCACCTCGACGGTGATATTAATTGCGATTCTTCAGTGTAGCACACTCCCTCTTAAATTAATTCAAATAAGTGATTGATATAAGGCGCTTCGGAGACCTTCGATTCAGGTGCGATTTGAACTTCCGGATTAATTGGCTTGGCTGGTATCGTTTGCATCCTTGTGATGATCTACTACGCACCGATAGCTCAACTGGATAGAGTACCCGGCTTCGAACCGGGTGGTTAGAGGTTCAAGTCCTCTTCGGTGCATCTTTTTTCAAGGTAAGATTCAATGCACCCGCCCTATTCGCCATTCAAGCTTACTCAGCAGGAGTATGCTGAGGCGATCTTCTCAAAGCTGGGTAAGGGAAGAGAGCACGCAGCGCTCCTCTATCGCGAATGGTTCTCTCACGGCACAGCTGACGGTTTGACCCCCTCGTTTCACAATGCAGAGTCTTTGCGTCAAAACATTCTAGCTCTTACAGATCTCAGCCTGCCGCCTGTCAGCTCTAGTCTAGTTGAGGGGTCCACATGCAAATTTCTTCTGGATGTTGGAGGTGGCTTGACCTGCGAGTCGGTTCTCCTCCCCATGCGCTCGGGATGGACGCTCTGCCTCTCCTCGCAAGTGGGCTGTCGCATGGGCTGCTCTTTCTGTGAAACTGGGCGGATGGGTCTCCTGCGCAACCTTCGCGCCGATGAGATTGTGGCTCAAGTCTGGACTGCATGTCACATCATGGGGAAGCGCCCAAGGAACCTCGTCTTCATGGGAATGGGTGAGCCCTTCGATAACTATGATGAGGTTATGCGAGCGGTTCTCCTCCTTACCTCAAGCGGTGGGCTTAAGCTCTATCCTCGCAACATCACCCTCTCCACATCAGGTCGCGTCGATGCTATCTATCGCTTTATCGAAGAGGGGGATCCGTCACTTCACTTAGCCGTCTCCGTTAATGCTCCAACAGATGCGATCCGCACCAAACTCATGGCAGTGAACAGAAAATTTGACCTTGAAGCTCTCTATCGCGCCATGCAGGCCTACTGCGCACATCCTCGTCGGCTGATTTTTGCGGAATACGTGCTTATTCGGGAGATAAACGACACCCCCGAGTGCGCAGCTGCCCTTGCCAACTACCTGCGGGGCCTTAGGGTCAAGATCAACCTTATCCCCTACAACCCTGGGCGCCATTTGCGCTATTTGCCGCCAACATCCGCTACTGTGGAGGCCTTCGCCGCAATACTGCGAGCTGAGGGCTATCGTGTGCTTGTCCGAGGGACCAAGGGTCAAGCGATTATGGCAGCTTGCGGTCAGCTTGGAGGTCGCAAGGAAAAGGTGGCATTTAAGTCCACAAGTTAACGAGAGACTCAGCCAAAGCCTTGGGGAAAAAGATGAGTGAAGGGGTCTACGGATTTCCGGGAACCATCACTAGAATGAAAAGAGTGTAACGACGTATTGTGAGGAAGGTGGCAGCACAAACTGGAGGCGTCATGAATCCTAAGAGCACAGCGGAGAAGTTTCAATCGGGTTACGAGATCACGGTTATCGGCCGCCATTTCGAGCTTACAGATGCCATAAAGGCCTATGTTATAGACAAAGTCTCCAAGATCGAGCGTATCGGTGAGCGGATTATTCAGGCGATTGTTACTTTAGATGTTATCAAGCTTGAACATAGCTGTGATATTCAACTCCTCTTTGGGGCCACCAAGATCAAGGTCTCAGCTAATACGGATAACATCTACTCAGCAATTGACAAGGCCACTGCTCGTCTTCGAGCGAGGGTGCTTAAATATCGCTCCCGACTTCTTGAGCATCATGCAAGGGAAGTAAGAGAGGTGGAGATGAATGTGGATGTCATCCTCGCTCCGACGGCTGAAGAAGAGCTTGAAGATATCAACGCCGAAATTGAGAGCATAAACATTGAAGCCGAGGTCGGCCTCTACTCTCCACACAAGGTTGTTGCTAAAGAGAAGCAGCTACTCAAAACGCTGACACTCAAAGAAGCGATCATGAAGATGGAACTAGCGGGCGATCCGCTTCTCGTCTTCCGTGCTGAGGCTGATCAGAAGCTCAAGGTTATTTATCGCAGAGAAGATGGAAATTACGGCGTCATTGAGCCTGAGTGAGCTATACGACCCAATAAGAGAGATGTGGGTCGCGGCCACCCCCGAAGAGGAGGTGCGTCAGCGGCTTATCGCTCTTATGATTCATTCGCTTGGCTTTCCGCGAGGTCTTCTTGCCGTTGAGAGGTCTCTTGACCATCTCTGCCGCCATCTGGGCAGCCACTCCCTACCATTAAGACGAGTGGACCTCGTCTGCTTTGCACCGGTTAGTGCAGCTCCTCTCCTTATTGTTGAATGCAAGGCACTCCCTCTCACTGAATCAGTTCTTGCTCAAGTACGTGGCTACAACGCCTACGTTGGAGCTCCTTATCTGGCTGTTGCCAACCTCACAACCCTCCATCTCTTCTCGGCTCGAGGATCGCTTGGCTATCTTCCAACATTTCAAGAGTTGGTTGCTGGATTGTAGAAGTGAACTCTTCGCTAAAAAAAAAGCCCGCCAGAAAGATCCGGCGGGCTTAACTAAGAGGGGACGGCGAAAAGCGCCGCAACCCTTAACTATCGCTAGCTAGTCCCTTACGCTTTGGCCTCTTGAGCGCCCATGGCTGCTGGCTTTACAGCAGCACTTTCAGCCTCACGTCTAGCTTGCAGCGCACCGAACCGCCTGCCAAGTGCCTTGGCAGCAAAGATCCATGCGACAATTGTCACACCGACCATTACAGCTGCATAGGGCAGCATGCCCGCAAAGCCACAGGTGGCAATGAGGAATTGTTGAACAATAGAGCCGCCGGACTTCCCGAGCCTTGCGCCCACGACATCGATTGCAGCCTTTCCCTTGACCTTCTGCTCTTGATCGAGCGGAATGTAGCTCATCTCTTTTGTTGGATCGAAGAGAGAGTACTTGGTCGCCTTACTCATAACGTTCTGTATGAGTCCAAAGATGACCACCAATATGAGCGGCGAGGTGCCAAACATAAGGGCAAGTCCTGTGAGGTGCTCCTTAGCAAAGAGCCCGCCAAAGAAGGCAAAGGCTGTAAGCCCTAGGATGACAGGTGTTAGGATTGCGGCAACGGTCCATCCATATCGGCGCATGATGTTACCACTGACAAAGAGGATCATGAGGCAGGTAACAATACCTGTAATCTCCGAGAGATTTCCCATGAAGAAGCTGTAGTCCGTGTGGTTAGGGAAGGCCTTTCCGATCTGTCCCTTCCAGCTGACCTCAACAAAGTTGATCGACATCCCGTAGCAGATGACGATGGCTGCGATGAGGAGCATGTAGGGAGACTTGGCAAGGTAGGAAAAGCTCTCGAAAAGGCCGAGCTTTGGTTTCTCTTTCTTCCCTTTGATCTCAGCTGGTGAGTAGAAGCGAGGATCTTTAAGCACGGCACGATTCATCCAAGAGTAGATCACCATGACAAGTACCCCATTGATGCAGGCGGCTCCCATCATCCACTTGAGGGCTGTCCCCCATGCTTCATGTTCTGGGAGGTGGGATGCAATTCTTGAGAAGTACTTGATGCACTCGCCAGAGAAGACGAGGGCAATATTGGCCCCAAGCCCAAAGAGGGCATAGAAGCGCTTAGCTTCTGAGACTCGGGTGATATCGTTGGCAAATCCCCAGAAGAGCAAGGAGAGAATAGCACTTCCCCAAAGTTCAGAGAGGACGTAGAAGAGGGCAAAGGTCCAGTTTTGATAGACCAGTGCAACGGGCGCCAAATTCTCTGGAAGATGCGCGCTTAGCCACGCCGCAGATTCTGTGGGGTGGAAGAGGTGCTGGTAGGGATAGAGCACGAATGCAAAGAGTGCGAAGAAGGCCACAAATGGTGCGATCGTCACATAAAATAGCATTGGCTTACTGAGGATATTGCTCAGTTTGGAGTAGATCAGCATAAAGAGAACAGCTGCTGGAACAGTTCCATAAACTTTAATGAATGGAAGGGCGCCGGCCCCGCAGCTAGGCACGACAATGGAGTCTTTGCAGTCGCGGAAGACAGTGTAGTTAAAGCTGATAAGAAAGAACATGAGCAGCATGGGAATGAACTTTTTGAGTTCATAGGCATGGACAGGCCACAGTCGTGACCGCCACTTCCCAAATTCCTGAGTTGTGCTTTGTGACATATAAATTTACCCTCAAAGGCGTTTCTAGCCTGCCTTGGCCCCTCTTCCACAACTTGTGATTTCAATGGCGGCTATTGAATAGGTCCGCTCATTTAGTCACAAGGATTGCGCCAGGTGCTCTAAAGACACGCGTTACTAGTAATACCAGATCTCAAGTCTCCCCACTGAGGCTTTTTGGAAGCCCACAATGAAGTGAAAGGGGTGAAGTATATACTCCAGCGAAAAGAGAATGCAATTGAAAAAAATTGTGTGTCCAGGCTCAACTCGCGAAAGAGCCTGAACACACGCTAACACTTAGGGTTGGGAGACGATTTGGACCATCGCTGAGGCGGGCGGGCGGGCAGGAGCGCCGAGAGCTTTGGTACTATCATCAACCTGGGCCTTAAGCGCCTCTGAGAAGGCGTTCCAAAGCTCGTGGTCAACTTTATGCTGACGAATGGATTGGATTAGCGCTTTTTTAATCGCATTGAGCGACTTCTTTAGGCTAAATCGAGCTGCAATCTCATGGTCACCGGCTTGGCGGAGGGTGCTAAGCAAGCGATCGAGCTCATCTCGAGTAAGGGTGATGAGCTCGGGCCGTTTGCGTGAACCGCGCGGCTTCCGTGGCTTATGGGGAACTTTCTTAGGGCTTGGGTTGCCAATAATATAACTGTCAATAAGCTCTGAAAGCTTCTTGGGCTGCTCGGCTTTCATTTTGCGCAAGGTGAAATGGTGCATGTATCCACCGTTAAAGGGGAGATATTTGCAGATATCATTCTCTTTGCGGCCATTGATCTTCTTTAGAGCCTTGTTGATTGTTCCTTCGAGGCTCTCGAGAGTGATTGCGCCACCGCGCATTTGCTCTTCTCTTTTGTCTTCCTGCATAACGGACATTGGTCATCACCTTTTTTTGTTGTAAGATCGTGTACAATTGCCAATTCAAATCCCATAAGCTTTAGGCGGTTGCTCAATTCTACGAGACACCATTCCTTTTGAGATATAGAGCGCCATGTTGGGATAGAACATCGAGGCGCTCCGAAACGTGAGTTGCTTAATCTCTAACGCACTTCCTAACGAAAATAGCTGTTCTGATCATTTCTTTCGCCTTAAATAACGGCCATCTGAACAAAAAGTGCCACCCTACTCAATCATCCGCATATTATCGCTAGTGAAACAACTGCGGCTGAAGGGCTGGTGCGAGACATTTCTGTCTTAGTAACTCGTGGTTTTAATGAAGGGGGGGATTTCTCGCAAGAAAAAATAGCGATCAGAAAATCGATAGAGCGAAACGAGGGTTCTATTGACGCATGGGGTAAGCTGAAGGTGGGCTTGTAGGGATAGTGGTTGTCTGCGCCTTTTCCCGTGGACGGTGTAACAGTTACGACTTTTGATTGGAAAGTGGAATAGAGGTAAACTGGATTGACTTTGGGATAGTGAGGTACCTCTTGAGCAGAATGAGTCGTCTTAGTAAATTATTTGCTGTTGTTTGTGTAATTGGCCTCATGGCTCTCGGTGTCGCTTGCAGCCGGCAGGAGAGAAGGGCAGCGCCGAATGACTGGTCAAATGAAGGGGGGCGCCTCCGTGTCCTCTCCTCTATTGGTATGATCGGTGGCCTTGTCGAAGAGGTGGGCGGCGATACCATTGAACACCTCACGTTGATACAAGGTGCCCTTGACCCCCATAGCTATGAGCTTGTCAAGGGTGATGACGACAAATTAGCTCTTGCGGATGTGATTTTTTATAATGGTTTGGGGTTAGAGCATGGCGCCTCCCTGAGTCGCTATCTTGCAGAGAGTGATAAGGCTTATGCTATCGGGGATGCGATCATTAGAGAAGAGCCAGCGGCCTGCGTTGTCATCAATGGACAGCTCGATCCTCACATTTGGACCGACGTCTTTCTTTGGGCCAAGGGGGTCGATGTTGTAGTTGGCATACTCTCCTCAAAGAATCGTGAATTTAGTGAGGAGTATAGGTTGAGGGGAGAGGCTTTAAAGAGGCGACTGCTCGATCTCCATGCGGAGGTTGCAGCACTAGTTGATAGGGTTCCGCTCGATAGACGCTACCTTGTCACAAGCCACGACGCCTTTAACTACTTTACAAGGCGCTACCTTGCAACCGAGGAGGAGCGCGGTGCAAAGAACTGGGAGAGGCGTTGCACAGCCCCTGAAGGGCTATCCCCAGAAGGTCAACTTAGCTCTCGGGACATCCAGGGCGTTGTTGCGCATCTTGCAGCCTATCGCATCGAGGTCCTCTTCCCAGAGTCAAATGTCTCCCGCGACTCCTTGCGCAAGATCATTGAGTCGGGTCGCTCTCTGGGCCTTACTGTCCGCGTTGCTGATGCTCCTCTCTATGCCGACGCTATGGGGGCGGAGGGGTCAGGAGCTGAGACCTACGAGAAGATGATGCGGCACAATGCCAATGTCATTGCAGCGCATCTTATGAGCGAGGAGAGATAGGTCTATGGCTGAGGTGAAATCAAGGGAGATAGTACTTAAGGTTGATCACCTCAATGTTAGCTACGATAAGGTGCCAGTGCTTTGGGATCTTAGCCTCGAGGTGCCAGCAGGTAGCTTAGTTGGCATTATCGGCCCAAACGGGGCGGGAAAAACAACATTTCTTAAGGCCGCACTTGGAATGGTTCGGCCACTGACGGGGAGCATAGAGCTCTTCTCTAAGCCCTATAAAGAAGTGCGTCATCGCATAGCCTATGTCCCTCAGCGCTCCTCTGTTGACTGGGAGTTCCCCATCCGCGTCATCGATGTTGTCTTGATGGGCCGCTATGGGAGGCTTGGCCTCTTTCGCTTGCCAAGAAAGGCAGATCGCGAGGGGGCGATGCGGATGCTTGAGAGGGTCGGGATGGCCGAGTTTGCGCAAAGGCAGATCGCTAAGCTCTCAGGTGGTCAGCAGCAGAGGGTCTTTCTTGCAAGGGCTCTTCTCCAAGAGGGAGACCTCTACTTCTTTGATGAACCCTTTGCTGGGATAGACGCGGTCACCGAAGCGGTGATTGTTGATAGCATGCGGCAACTTCAGCAAGCGGGAAAGACAATTTTTGTGGTTCACCACGATCTCTCTACCGTCTCTTCCTACTTTGACTGGGTGATCATTCTGAATATGCGACTTGTTGGTGCTGGGCCTGTTGCTGAGGTCTTTCAAGCGGGCGCCTTGGAGCGCGCTTTTGGTAAGAGCCAGGTCCTATTGAGCGAAGCGCAGGCTCTCTCAAAGACCAAGAGCTTGGGGTTGCCGTAAAAATGTCGCTATTCTCTTTTTTTACAGATCCGGTCTTGCGCGGCCCCATGATTGGCTGCATGCTAATGGCGTTAACGGCCTCACTTGTGGGTGTTCTCTCCTTTATAAGGCGACGATCGCTCTTAGGGGAGACGCTCTCCCACGCCGCCTACCCAGGAGTGGTCTTTGGTCTATCAATCATAGGATCACTCCCGGCTTTCATGGAGAGGTTCACAGCTCCAATTGTGCTCTGCTTTGCCTTTCTCACGGCGCTTACTGGCCTCTATCTTATAGATTTTATGGAGCGCCGTCTCAAGGTGCGTCAAGACTCGGCTCTCTGCTTTGTCCTCGCCCTCTTTTTTGGGGTGGGTCTA
>JAKBAF010000032.1:5955-8768 GCA_021809305.1 bacterium | reverse complement strand
AGTGTGTCAATCAGCCCTTCGGCGGACTCATCTTCGGCAATTTGTGCCACCTTTAGGCCAAGACCATTCAGCGTTGCAGCGGTCACCCTGCCAATAGCGATAAGGGATTTTTGTTGAAGATGATCCAGCGGAAGCAAATCTGCTAAGAGTCTTGCAGCTGTCTTACTCGTAAAAATGATGTGGGTGAACCGCGGCATCTCCTCAACTACCTGTTGAAGCAAGGGGTTATTTGCGGATAAAGGGTGGATGGCGATGAGAGGGTAGTGAAAGAGGTGGCAGTTCCTAGGGAGAGACCCCTTGAAGTGTTCGGGATTTAGACCAAAATAGAGGATGCGGGTGGTCCGTCTTGCATCGAGCTTGGCAAAGAGGAGACGCATCTCCTCATCACCCTCTCTGCAAACGATCGCAAGCTGACCCTGGAGGGGGGTGGTCGGACCCGGGAGCGGATAGCGATTGAGGTGGGTGAGGGATAGGCGGATAAGGGCCGCCTCAGCTATCACAACCCCATCCACCTCTCTTTCGTAGAGAGCCTCAAGGCGCTGATGGATTTTGCCTCGAATCTCTCTGAAGAGGAGATCGGCGCGCAGCTCTTTCACAGCGGCTGTCCGACGGTCTGAGGAGGTGGCAATTAAGCTATTGGTTTTAAGGCTAGAGAGGGTCTCCCCCTCTCTTAGAACAAGCGAATCTCCAGGATCTAAACCGTGCGTTAGGGCCGCAATCTCTAAGCCTGTCGGCAGGGGGTCGGGCAAGTCTTTTGCGGAGTGAAGAGAGAGGCGGATGGTGCCACCCTGCTGACATCTATCGATCTCATGTGTGAACAGATCGCTCTTTGGGCACTCGCGCAGTGAGAGCGTAAGATCCTTATCGCCCTTCGTCTCAATAAGACTTGGCTTTAGCTCAAGTGCAATCTGCGCCTCTTGCATGAGGCCCTCTAGCTCCTTGAGCTGAGCGAGTGAGAGAGGGGAGCCTCGTAGGCCAATTGAGCATGCACTTGATCTCATCGCGCGCTCATTGCGACCTCAATTGCCTCCTCGATTCGCTCAACCCCAATCAAGTGAATCTGACCCCGGAGCTCAGCTGATAGGCCCTTGAGATTGTGTTTAGGGAGTATGCAATGGGAGAAGCCCATCCGCGCCGCCTCTTTGATGCGAGATTCAACCTTGGTAACGCTGCGAACCTCTCCTCCAAGACCAATCTCTCCTATAGCGATACTCCCTTCAAGTAGGGAGGCGTTGCAGGAGGAGGAGGCAATTGCAAGGACAACGCCAAGGTCTGTTGAGGGTTCTGTGATCCGCAGACCCCCTGCAAGTGAGACGAAGACATCAGAGCTATAGAGGCGATAAGAGAGGTGCTTTTCAAGAACTGCGAGAAGAAGGGCGAGCCTGTTCGGATCGATTCCGCTTCCACGCCTCGAGGGTGAAGGGAAGGGGGAGGGGGTAACGAGCGCTTGGACCTCGACGAGTATGGGCCGAGACCCCTCTACAGAGGCAATAATTGCCGAGCCAACCCTGCCGGATTGTCGCTCTTCTAAGAAGATCTCGGAGGGGTTGGCTACCTCAACTAAGCCGCCAGCCTGCATCTGGAAGACACCGATCTCATCTGTTGGGCCGAAGCGATTTTTAACGACTCGGAGCAGCCGGAAATTTTGATGGCGATCGCCCTCGAAGTAGAGAACCGTATCGACAAGGTGCTCGAGCACCCTTGGGCCTGCGATCTCGCCCGCCTTTGTAACGTGGCCCACAAGGAGAATTGTGATGTGGCGGCCCTTAGCAAGATGCATGAACTCACTTGCTGTCTCGCGCACCTGGGTGACAGAGCCTGGTGCTGCCGCGATCTCTCCTTTATAGACAATCTGAATGGAGTCGACAATTACAAGATCTGGGGAGAGGCTATCGATTGCGCTCTTTATCAAAGAGAAGTGGGTCTCGTTTAAAAAAAATAGCGAATCCGCATCGATTGCAAGCCTTTTTGCTCTAGCAAAGGTCTGCTCTACCGACTCCTCACCGCAGATGTAGAGGACCTTAAGGCCACTGCACGCTAATTTTCCTGCGACCTGGAGAAGGAGTGTTGACTTCCCGATGCCGGGATCGCCGGCAATCAGTGAGAGCGAGCCTCGGACAAGTCCACCGCCAACTAGCCTGTCGAATTCGTCAATAGATGAGAGGTAGCGCTCTTTTGAGGAGAGGGTGATCTCCTTTAAGCGGAGTGGCTTGGAGGGGGTAGTAGCCTCTCTTTCGAATCGAATATTGGTAGGAGCTAGCTCGACCTCTTGGTGGAAGGTGTTCCATGCCCCACAAGAGAGGCATTGGCCGCACCATTTTGACTCTTTGTGGCCACATTCATGGCAATACCACGCCCGTCGCTCCTTGCCCATAAGAGCTAATCCTTATCCCACACGGGAGATAAGGAGATCTTTTGCAGAGCGGCCTGCGCCGCAAACTGCTGAGCTTCTTTTTTTGAAGATCCGCGGCCCGCTCCAAAGCTTTCACCTTGGATGGAGACGCCGATAATAAACTCTTTACTATGATCAGGCCCGCTCTCGCTCACCACTTCATAGTAGGGGGTCTCGTGGTAGACCCGTTGTGAGTAGTCTTGGAGCTCAGCCTTCCAGTTTCGCGATGGAGCTTCGAGCTGCTCGCTCATCTCTTCTAAAAAGTTGTCAAATAGAAAATCCCTTGCAGCCGCGAGCCCTCCGTCGATGAAGATGGCGCCGATAATTGCCTCAAGGAGGTCCGCGTGGATCGACTCGCGCCCACGCCCTTCACTCATCTGCTCCCCTCGGCCAAGAAGAAGGAAGGCGCCGAGATCTAATT
>JAKBAF010000032.1:0-5945 GCA_021809305.1 bacterium | reverse complement strand
CAACGTATGAGGCGCAGGCTGTGCTTTGAACGAGGCGAGATCTAAGGTGCGAGAGCTCACCTTCCGGTGTTGTGGGGTTATTTCGGAAGAGAAACTCAGCCACAACACAGCCAAGAATTGAGTCGCCAAGAAATTCCAGGCGCTCATTATGCTCTGCAACAAGATCACGGTTCTCGTTAACAAAGGAGCGATGGATAAAGGCAAGCATGAGAAGCCGCTTATCCTGGAAGACATAACCAAGTCGCTCTTCAATGATGGGAGCGTGACTTGAAAAGAGAGTAAGAGAATTCATACGTTAAAGTGTATCCGTAGGGGAGAGATTTGTCCAGGGAAGAAGGGGGGAGGCTGGACTCCCCCCAAATAAAGGCTAGCGAACGTTGATAACCGGATTTTGCGCCGAGCACCAACCTTGGATCCCTTCTGGATACTCAAGAAGGTTTGTGTAGCCAAGAGCAAAGAGGCGTTTGGCTAGCCGATCACTTGCTGGGCATCGGGTATTAGAGCAGTAGGTGACAATAAGAGATGTTTTAGACGGGATGGCAGCTGCGGCCTCTTCGGCAGAGCAGTTATCGTGGAGCTGCTTGGCTCCTGGAATGCGCCGCCCATCATCATACTGGCCGCTGCGTGCATCGAGTAGGACAACGTCCTGTCTTGCTGCAAGGACAATTTTTAGGCTCTGTAGGTCGATTTTACTGATCATCAACGGAGCTGATTCTTGTACAGCTGTGGCTGCACCCTGAGCTTGCAGAGGAGCTGTAAGGGTGCAGACCCCGAGAATGGCTAGGCTTAGAGTGAGAACGCGTCTAAATATCTTACTTGTCATGGTGCTCTCCTAAGATGAGCGATGTTAAGGGATAGTAGTTTTTGATGCGCTCAAGATCCTTCTTCACATAGGAGGGCTGAAAAAAGCTATGAAGAAGATCCCATCGCGCTAATCAAGGCGAGTTACAGAATAAGAAGGGGGTTGTTTTTTGGCTATCACTATAGAAGCAAAATGCACTTTGGCGTTAAACTCTTTAGGGGCAAATTGAGTGGATAATACCACTCTTTTCCCCTCAGAAATATCTCTCCGCGCTCTTTTGGCACGTTGAGGGCAAGATCTCATGGATTGAGAAATTGCCGTAAGGGTACTCATTACAAGGCAACCATCATGCGTTTTGCGATAGTTGGAGACCACCGAGAGCACTTCCGTCGCCACGGTTGGGTCGAATTTGAGGAACTTCTCACAAAAGAGGACGTAAGCGCCCTCAATGGCATGGTTGATGCGGTTATGAGTAAGCGGCTCGGCGTTAGAGCGGGAGAGCTCGCGCTCGGCGCAAGCGAGGCATTACAGCATGGACGAGACCTCTGGCGCGATGATCCTCAAATTCGGAAGATCGTCTGTCGCAGGCGCTTTGCTGAGGTCGCCTCTAACCTCTTGGAGCGTCGCTCGATGCGGCTCGCCTATGACCAGCTACTTGTTCGTGGCTCCCTGCATCATGAAGAGGGGAAGCCATCAGATATTCTAAGCAGCATATCGACCCTCTCGGAGGTCAGCGCAGTCCAAGGCGTTGTCGGCGCTCTCATACTCTCTCTTAAGGGAGAGGCGGGCCTCTCCGATTCAGCAGCCCCCTTTTTGCCAAGCGCTCCGGGTTTTGGCCTCTTTCTCTCGGCCGCCCATCCCATTCAGTGGAAGAGCTTACTGGAGGATGATTTTCTTGGAGAGGCCTCCAGCCGCTACCTAATGATTGTCTACGCAGAGGCCAAGGCGCTCTACATCCTCAATACCCGCGATCCCCACGTCCATCGCGCCAAGGGATGGGGTCTTGTCTTTGGCGATCGCCTAGAGGAGCCCACCTTCCCCCTCCTTATTCGCTAGTGCGTAGAGCGCCCCCGGGTCGAGCGCTCCGCCTCTATCGCTTAAAAAGACCTCTGGCCATCCCCCACGGCGGATCAGCTCATTGACACTAGCGCTATAGAAGGCCGCTCCATGGAGCGTTAAAGGAAGCCCTAAACGCGCAACCTCCTCCTCAATGGCTCTCAAGCGCCTCCCATGACCGACCCTATACTGTGGAATTGCCCTCATCGCACGAAAGAGGTGCAGGCTATCTGGCGTAAGCCCAATCCCAAGGTGGCGCTCTATCGCCTCGAGGGCCACATTGGCAAGCTCTTGATCGCTTAAGCTCAACTGCTCCGGGCTGCGGGCTCCTCCCAGAAGAACTGTCAATCGACACTCCCCCTCACGCTGATTCTGTGCAGGAAAGATCTGCGAGTCGAAGATCGTCGCCAAAATCGCCTCTCTCTCTTTAGAGGGAACAAGGTAGCCAAAACCTCGGGACATAAGCACGTCTCTTTTAAAGCCAAGGCTCACGCTCGCAACGGATGCATAGGAGATCCCTCCTACAAGGTCGGCAAGCTTTGGCGAGAGGTGATGCAGCAGTGGGCTCAAGGCATAGGCTGGCAGTGCCGACACAAGGTGGTCCGCCTCGTAGCTGCCCGCGCCAACTCCTACTCTCCACCGCCCCCCTTCATAATCTAGCGAATCGACACCACTTGAGAGCCTAAGAGAGGCCCCGAGCCTCTCCCCAAGTCTCTCCGGCAGCCGTTGGAGACCCCCTTTAAAGGAGAGAGGCAGCGCCTCCTTAGGCGAGCTTTTTTTTCGCCTCGCAAGCATACCCTTGATGAGCGATCCCGCCTCCTCCTCCATCTGAGAGAGTCGTGGAAAGCATGAGCGCATCGAGAGCTCCTCCATCTTTCCCGCAAAGATTCCCGAAACAAAGGGGTCAACAAAAAGGTCCGCGATCTTATCTCCAAAGCGGCGTCGAAAGAAGGCGCCCACTGACTCATCTTCTAAGCCTGATGGCGCCACCCCACGCTCTCTTATCGCCGCCAAGAGATGAGGCCAGTAGCTCCACTTGAGCAGCATCTCGGGCAGGTTTGGAACCCTCTCCAATCTCCCTCCTCGGCAAAGCAGTCGCCGCTTGGCCGCAGGGTCGGCCTCAATCATCTCATGAGATAGCCCCACCTCAGCAGCAAGAGATTGCGCCCCCCAACCAGGCGTAATTCGAAGGGAGTGGGGCCCCAGCTCAAAGAGGAAGCCATCCTTCTCAATTGTCCTCATCCACCCCCCGCACCGCCCCTCTTTTTCAAGGAGTGTTAGTGCGATGCGATTCCCAAACGCCCTCTTCAGCGAGTAAGCGAGCGATAGCCCCGCAATACCGCCCCCTAAAATAATCACGCCTTTGTCCATCACACCCCCTTAGAAAAGAGTCGGTGTCCCCCCTCGCGCGCAAGGTAGCCATCAAATGTCGATGCCACCGTCCGAATAAAGAGCGAGCCGTAGAGTGTCGGCACCAGTCTCTTCTCATCCACACATAAAAGCCCCTGAGCGACAAGCCTCGCAAGTCCCGCTTGCTCCCCCGCATAGTAGCTATCAAAGCTCCTCCCAAAGCGCGCCTCAAACTCCCCCTTATCAAGCTCAAAGTCGCACATCAGCTTATGGATCGTCCAACGCCTAGTCTCATCATCTTGGCTGAGGCGCTTACCCCGAAAGATCGGCAGTTGCCCCCCATCCACCGCTGCGTAGTACTCCTCCAGCTCCTTCGCATTCTGCCCGTAGCATCGGCTCACAAACCCCGTTGCGCTTAAGCCCAGTCCAATCAAATCCTCAGCCAGCCTCAAGCTATACCCCTGAAAATTCCTCTGCAGGCTCTTACTCCGGAGCGCCAGGCTTAAGCCATCGCTCTCCAGTGCAAAGTGGTCCATACCGACCGCCACATAGCCTGCCGCCAGAAACTCCCGCCTCGCCTCCAGGTAGATCTGAAACTTCTCCTCCGTCGATGGCAGGGTCTCCTCTTTAATCGCCCTCTGGTGCGCCTTCAGCCAGGGCACCTTTGCGTAAGAGAACATCGCAATCCGGTTCGGGCGCATTTTCAAAATCTCCTGCACCGTCCTCTGAAAGGTCGCAGCTGTCTGGTAGGGGAGTCCGTAGATCAGGTCGATGTTCACGCTCCCAAACTCAAGCTCCCTTGAGAGCTCATACGCCGCTCTCGTCATCTCCAAGCTCTGGCGCCGCTTCACCGCCTCCTGCACCCTCTCATCCGTATCCTGCACCCCAAAGCTCACCCGGTTAAATCCAAGCCGCTTCAAATGCCTCAGCTTCGCCCCCTCCCCATCCAGCACCGTTCTCGGGTCGATCTCGATAGCCACCTCCCCGAGCGTGTCAATCTCAAAGGCCTCCCTCAGCCCCTCCATCAGCCGCGTCAGCAGCCCCTCGCTCAGCTGTGTCGGCGTCCCCCCACCCAAGTGGAGCTGTGTCACGCTCTGCCGTCTAGCAAGCAGCCCCCGCACCAGCTCAACCTCCTTCAGCAGCGCCCTAACGTATCGCTCCTCATTCTCAGGTTGCCGGTTCAGCACCACAGAGCAGGCGCAGTAGAGGCACATCGTCTTGCAAAAGGGAACGTGCACGTAGACCGAGGTCGCCTCCCCGCGCCGCCCGCACTCCCTTAAGCGCTCCTCGTATTCGCTCACCTCAAGTGGTTCCCACTCCGGCGCCGTCGGGTAGCTCGTGTATCTCGGCGTCGCCACATCAAAGCGCGCTAACTCTTTCGCATCTAAGTCCATGTTCACCTTCAAGTTCCGACCAGGGGGCTAACGCCGCCCCCTGGACCCCTGCGACAGGGCGAAGTTCGCCCTGCACCCCCAAGTGTTAGGAGGTGTGGGGTGACAACGGATTCTAAGCGAATGGCTAACTTTTGGATATGGGGAATGATCATAAGAGTGCCTCTGCCGGACGGCAGAGGCACTAGGGATAAGTGGGCCTTAAGCCTTAGTCTTCTTCGGGCCGTAGGGTCATAACCCTTTGGAGCTCGGACTTGGTAGCTTGGGTGTCTAGTGCAAATTCCATATCAATACGCAAGTCGGTTTGAGCTTTTAAAAGGTCCTTAATTTTAGCGAAATTTTCAGGTTGAGCGGCAAACTTTGCTCCAATCGAAAACTTAGGGTTGGTATCCTTTGAATCACGGAGCATGTCTAGTGCGCCTAATAGCCGATCAGCACTCCCTTCAAGGCAGCCTTGTAAGATCTCTTCCAGCTGTTCATTTGAGGCTTTGTTGAGAAGCCATTTCAGCTGGGAAGCTTGTTTTCCATAGGCCTTCAATGTTTCAGGGTCTAATTCGCCCTGGAGTACCTCTTCATAACCGCTTTCCTTGTCTATTTGGACTAGCATGGCTAGCTTACTGGCGAGTTCTGGGTTGGGTGTGCGGCTTTTGCCCATTAGCCATTGAGCGCCCTCACCCACAAGGGCAATTGCAGCAGCAGCGCCAAAAATGGAGCCGCCCTCCACCATTTTGAAGTGGCGACCAAAGTAGCGTCCAACGCCAGCAAAGGCTAAATAACCACAGGCCAGTGCAGCCCCACCTATCGCGAATCCATGCTCTTTAACTGGTGCAGGAATACCCATCTTCTCTTCCTTTTTTTCTTTCTTTAAACCTATTTCCTTTGACCGGGAGCCAAAGGCAAAAAAACATGATATCCCATGTTAATAAAAATTGTCAATCTTTCAGTTAAAAAGGTGATCAACATGGGATAAATCTTCTAAAGAAGAGGCCAGAAATAGGGGCTGTTAAACTCTACCAAAATAAGTATTAAAATATTTGCGTTCTTCCAATGAGTTTTCTTCGAGTAATGTCATGCTTATAGCGTAGATTAGATGAATATTAGTTCGTAAAACGGGACCGATCCGTTCAAGATGTTTAGGCTGCGCACAAAACCTTGCGGCTATAGTGAACATCTTAGGATTGAACTCGCTAGATGCACGTATATAGCCTACAATCTCTACAAGTCGGTTAACGTCTTTTTCGAGTTGATGTTCCAGGATCGAGTTCAATTCGGTCTCTGAGGCATCTTGAAGAAGCGCTTTCAACTCGTCGGCTTTCTTCAATTCTGATAAGGCCGCATAATTGCTG
>JAKBAF010000031.1 GCA_021809305.1 bacterium | reverse complement strand
CTCCACCCTCTGCGACATTTCAATCGCCATCTAATGCCCCTCTCGTTATGAGTAGGGGTAATAGACGTTTTTTTAAAGTTCCCTCGACTATAAGGAAATGATGAATGGCACAGAGTCAAGAAGGCCGGGTTGGCTTCACCTCTAAGGGAATTCTTCTTTCAATCGCCTTAATTTCTAGCATGGTACGTGTCTGGGTGGCAACCCTTCTCGGCATGGGCATGATTGTGGCTCTCTTTGAGTTCTTTGGAAATCTTCTCTTTGGACTTATCTTTCTAAAAAAAGAGCGGGTAGGTCAGGCCGGTCTTATCGTGCTTGCCATTATAAATCTGCTCTATTTTGGTCTCCGAGCCCTCCTTGTTGGAGAGCTCTTTCTTGGTCTCTATGAGGGATGCGTCTCTTTGGTACTTCTCATAATGCTCGTTGGTGCGCCATCCACTGCACGCATCTGGTCGGGAGCTGGGCTCTACTTTCTATTCACCCTAGGGGCGCTCGGCAGCCAGTTTCTCCTAGCAAGGCATGGGGAAGTTGAGATGAATACCATCGCGGCTGATGCTGTGAAGGTCGATGAATTCCAAAGTAAGCATCTCTATGGCGTGACCCTCAAAGGTCTTCCCTGGCGGATCCTCACGCCAGAGCAGGCGGATGCGCTATTTGGAATTGATGCCCAGGAGGTCGATCTGAGGCTTGTCCGGCTTGACGGTTCTGCCTTTGCCCTCTATTTTCCTATCCAGTTTGGAAACGTTCCCTTTCATCCCGCCCTTGCCGAAGAGCTGGAGCGCGAAATCCGCGGAAATTGGTTTGCTAGCCTTACCGACTGGCAGCGCATTGAAGCCCCTGATGGCTTTCTTCTTGCGGCAAGTGGAGAGAATGAGGGAGAAGCCCTCTCCTATGTTGTCTTCTATAAGCACTTCGGTAACTTTGGTGTCTACGCCCTCCTCTGGTCGCACGGAGCTCATAGAGCTCGCCTCCTTAAAGAAGGTGAGGCGCTCTACAGTGCCACAATTGCCCCTCCAATCAAGCAGCGCCTGCCAAAAGTTACCCCGAATGAAATTCACGCCCAAAACGGTCCTGCCCAAGTGACACTCACAGTCTACGACAGCAAGCAGATGCCCATTACCACTTTAAGTGGTTTTAACCTCTCACCACTTGGGCTTATTGTCACCAATCTAGTGCCCCTTCTTCAGGAGGGGGATGTGACGATTTCTTTTCCAGATGGCCGTGTATTTAATGAAATATCAATTGTTGCAATCAGCCGTCCTGAAGCAGATCTGGCTATACTAAACATCTCAGGCGATAACCTTCCCACAATTGCGGCCCTAAAGACAGTTGAGGTCGCCTCTGGCGATTCGGTCTACCACCTAGCCAATCCCCAAACAGGATCGGCGACGAAGAATGAGATCACAGCGATTCGCGTCGATGGTCCCCTTACTCTCTACGACCTCTCTCAGCCAGCCACAAGCGGAAGCCCAATCTTTAACGAGTTTGGAGAGGCTGTGGCTATATCCAAGGGGGGTGAAGCGGGGGGCACACCAACAAGCCTTACGCTTGATGAATTTTCCAACCTCTTCCTGCTTCCAACACCCATTCCCTTAGAGGATCTGCGTCTTATGCTGAGAGGCTGATACCAGCCGATCTAGATAGGATTGTAAGATGATGACAGCTGCAAGAGAGTCAACAGCTTGGGCTCGCTTCTTGCGGTTTAAGCCGCTTGCTTTGAGGTGGCGATCGGCTTGCGTGGTAGTGAGCCGCTCATCCCAGAGGATGTAGGGGATGGAGAGCTCAGCAAGGAGAAGCTCTACCAGTGCATCGATCTCAAGACTCATTGGGCTTTTGCTGCCGTCAAGGTAGTAGGGCTGACCAATCACGATAAGATCAGCCTCCGAGCGCTTGATTTGCGCAATTAATGCGGAAGCGGCCTCTTGGAGAGAGCCTCTCCGCACGAGATTGGGCAGGGGGGAGGCTAAGATTCTCGAGGGATCAGATAGGGCCAGGCCAACGCGCCGACCTCCCCAGTCAACGCCAAGGACCCTACCCATTAACAGACGTTTTATAGTCCAACATCGCCTGTACAAAGCTAATAAAGAGGGGATGGGGCTCAGTTGGTTTTGAGAGAAACTCGGGGTGGTATTGCACGCCAATCATCCAGGGATGGCCTTCGACCTCTGCGATTTCAACAAGCTTACGCTCTTCGAAGAGGCCTGAAAATTTAAGCCCTGCCCTTTCGAGAGAATCGGTATAGCGGTTGTTGAATTCATAGCGATGGCGATGGCGCTCATAGATCTTAGGCTTGCCATAGATGGAATAGGCCCGGGAGCCCTCCTCGATAAGGCATGGATAAGCTCCAAGGCGCATCGTTCCACCAAGCTCAGCAACACCCTCTTGCTCGCTGAGAAGAGAGATGAGAGGAGCGTGTGTTGTAGGGTCTACCTCGGTTGAGTTGGCCTCTTTGATACCGGCAACGTTGCGGGCAAATTCGATGACAAGCGCCTGCATACCAAGACAGATGCCAAAATAGGGGATCTTCTTCTCCCGGCAGTACTTGGCTGATTCGATCTTTCCAAGCCATCCCCTCTCGCCAAAGCCACCGGGTACTAGATAGCCATCACACCCCTTGAGGCTCTCATCGACTGTGCCATCCTTGAGCACTTTATCTGCTTCAAAGGTCTTTATTTGGAGAGAGAGGCCGAGTGCAATTGCGCCATGATTGAGCGCTTCATAGAGAGACTTGTAGGCGTCTTGATGGGTGACGTACTTCCCAATAACACCCACTGTGACACTGTTTGTGGGGTGGCTAACCTTACGGACGATCTCCTTCCAAGGGGAGAGGTCGGATTCGCAATGCTGCAATTTAAGCAGTTTGCAGATGAGTTGATCGATGCCCTCTTCGTGAAGCCTTAAGGGAAGCTCATAGATCGTCTGTTTAACATCGGCCGCATCGATAACAGCTCCGCGCTCAACACTGCAGAAGAGGCTGATCTTATCTTTAATCTCTTGCGAGAGAGGGGTTCGGCAGCGACAGAGGATGATATCGGGGATAATCCCAATACTTCTCAGGGTCTGTACCGAGTGTTGTGTCGGCTTTGTCTTGACCTCACCTGCTGCTTCTAGATAGGGAACATAGGTTAGGTGGAGGTTGAGACACTCGCCTGGCCTCTGCTGGCGAAACTGACGGATGGCCTCAAGAATGGGGAGCGATTCGATATCGCCGACAGTGCCGCCAATCTCAACGAGGACAATATCTGTCGTCTCATCTTGGCGCGCACACTCGAGTATACGCTGCTTGATCTCATCTGTGATGTGTGGAATGACTTGAACCGTCTGTCCGAGATAGTCACCTTTGCGCTCTCTTCGGAGAACCGAATTATAAATTTGGCCGCTTGTGACGTTAGCTGATCTTGTAAGGGGAGCGTTTGTGAAGCGGAAGTAGTGGCCAAGATCGAGATCTGCCTCAGCGCCGTCATCGGTGACGTAGACCTCCCCATGTTGGAAGGGGTTCATCGTCCCTGGATCGACGTTGAGATAGGGGTCAAGCTTAAGTATGGCCACTTTGAGCCCCATTCCCTCGAGAACGGCGCCAATTGAGGCTGTAGTTAGACCCTTGCCAAGTGAGGAGACGACGCCTCCTGTAACGAAGAGATATTTAGGCTGCATAGTGCGCATTCTACCTTGTTGATGTCATCTGGGGTATCGACGCTAAGAGCCATCGATGCGGCAAGTGTAACGTTGATGGGCAGGCCGGATTCAAGGGCCCGCAGCTGCTCTAGATCTTCAAGAAGCTCAAGTGGTGCCCTGGCTCTCGCTGTAAAATCAAGAAGCGCCTCTCGGCGGTAGGCGTAGATGCCGATGTGTTTCAGATAGGGCGACCCGGAAGGGATCTCTCCTTCAAGTGGAAGATCTGCTGCATAAGGGATGGGTGAGCGGCTAAAGTAGAGGGCGCGCCCCCGCTGATCGAGCACGCATTTTACGCTACTTGGGCGATGGAGCTCATCGTAGCGCCTAATCGGTGTGGCAACAGTTCCGATGAACGCCTCTCTATCTCGCCTCAGGGCAACGATGGCTCCTTCAATAACCGCCTCTTCAATGCAAGGCCAATCGCCCTGAATGTTAACAATAATGGCATTGTCATCAATCTCATCGCTAAGAAGGGAGGCGACCTCGGCCACCCGATCTGTTCCTGACCTGCAATACGGTGAGGTTATAATTGCCTCAAAGCCAAGCGCTCCGACATGCACAGCGATGCGCTCATCATCTGTGGCAACGATGATGCGCTCAACAAGGGGGCTCTTTGAGGTGCTAATGAGGGTGCGTTGGATAAGAGTTTGACCGTTGATTATAGCGAGGGGCTTACCAGGGAAGCGGCTGCTTCCAAAGCGGGCAGGAATAATAGCGATAACGGAGCGGTTCATCTCCAACCTAGTGTCACAAGAAAATCAATGATGAGAGTTTACGACAGGTTAGGCCTTCTGCGCAATCTTCTTTACGGCTGGTAAGCGATCTCGTAGCTAAGGCGCGTTGCCTTGCCTGACGCATCAAAATCAAGAGTGACAGAGAGTATGCCTTTTACAATGGTATCTCCATTATGGGTAGTTATCCACTGATAGGGCATTGAGTAGTGTATGGCTATCTTATTGCCATCGACCTTAACAACAATCTTCTGCTTCTCTGCCTGGCAAATAGGATGAACTGAAGAGTCATACCCACCAGATTTATCTAACATGTTTATAAATTCATATTTCGATCGGCTAATAACTTTCTCCCAAACATGGATCAGGGGGCCAAATTGAACAAAAGCGTTCACCTTCTTGCCAACAACAGGATCAACGCCAAGGAGGTTGCTTACATCTGTTTCAGGCGCACAATCTGATTGACTTCCATTAATATCGATTCTTATTTTAATCCCATCTCGCGCTCTGTTGATCTCTTTCAATTCAGCCTCATCAAAGGGGAACTCTCCCTTAGTGGGAAAACCGCTCTGAATTTGACTCTTTACCCCTTCAAGGGCTTGCGCAACTTGCCAGAGGGGTCCCTTTTTACCAAGAACAAGCAGCCTTAATGCGCAGACCAATGCATTGCTATGTAGAAGGCAGAGAGAGCGGTTAGAGCGAGCGATATTTGGCAACCAGGCAGCGGCACGAAAATCAAGCCCGAATTTTGCAAGCGCAATGGAGGCAAAGATTCCCGCTCCGAGAATCTCCACTTCGTGTTTAGAATAAGTTTTAGCTAGCTGGGAGAGGGCTATGATTTTCAATTGCGCTACACTCTTTTTGCAAAAAGTATAGAACAAAGATCACTTTCTGGCCAAGGGAAAATGGAAAGAGAGGCCGCTTGGGGCCTCTTCTTTTGGATTAAACGGGCGTGCTAGCGAGGAGCCTAGAGGTCAGCGTAGCTGCAAACTGCTCTTCCTGAGTGAGAAGCGGGGGCGGTGTGAGCGCTGCTGGCGGAATATCATCGATCCTCGAGAGCCGCACCTTACCGTGGTTGACACTAGAGAAGGGCCCAACCTTGAGCGCGGATCTCTGCTTACTCTGAATCGACTTCTCTGTCTCTTGTTGCAGCCGGCTATTATGCTCAAGATCGCCCTGCCTGATCTTGTTTAGCCGGGCAGAGAGATCCGTTAATGCGCCTAGAATGAGACAGAGGGAGGCTACTCGACTAGTCTCAGGAGGCGCAGTCTCAAAATGGACTTCGCTATTTAGAAGAAAGGTTGCAGGCTTCACACCCTCTATTCGACCAACCATAGTATAAGACCTCCTATTAACCCACCTATTCACCCTTAATTGTATCTTAGTTTGCCTTTATAAGGCAAATATTTGGAGAAATCTTTAACTATTTTCTGCTATTAAGGAGTTGGTTCAACAGCTATAGAGATAACCCCTGCCTCTCGTCTCTTAAGGTCCTTTTCAACAATGGCTGTGACGCAAGCATCGGACCATACGTTGACAGAGGTCTCAAGCATATCGATAAAAGCGTAGACAGGAAGGATCATTCCCATAAGGGTCAAAGGTATATTCATTGCAGCAAGAAGGGCGCTTGAGAGGAAGAAGCAGCCCATGGCAACCCCTGCGTTGCCAATGGCAGCAAGTGTGGCAACCACCACCATTAGGAGCATTTCGAAGGGGCCAAAGACAATGCCGTGGCAGCCTCCCACATAGAGCACCGTGATGAGGATGAAGGCGGCGCAGCCATTCATATTGATTGTCGCCAAGAGGGGCAGAGAGAACCTGGAGACGCGGGGGCTAATTTTTGCCTTCTCTTCAGCACATTGAATGGTAACGGGGAGTGTGGCGTTAGAGGACCTAGTAAAGAAGGCGAGGGTTAGGGCAGAGGCCATCGCCCGGCCGAGCTGGAACGGCGAGATCCCTTTAAGTTTTAGAAGGGCTGGTAGGACAAAAAAGGCTTGAATAAGGTTGGCGAGAACAACACAGAGCAGATAGAGCAGAAAGCTATTGAGCTTCACCCAACTCTCCTGCATGAGCGTCTCTGTGAAAAGGGTGACAAAGGCAAATACCCCAAGTGGCATAATAGCGATTAGCCAGCGGGTGATCTTGAGTATGGCGCCAAAGAGGCCAGCAAAGAGATCAGTAACGACCGCACGAGGCGAGCCTTGTAGGGTGAGTATGGCGGCGCCGAGTGTAAGTGCCATCACCATTACCCCAATCACGTGGTTATCAAGAAAGGCCTGGACCGCGTTTGATGGGACAAGATTTAAGAGGGCGCTCCAGTAAGAACCAAGTGGGCGCGAAGGAGAACCACTCTCACTGATGGGCATCTCGCCAACCGGGCCTATTAGCTGGAAGAGGCCAAGGCCAAGTAGTGCAGCGCCCCCTGTTGTGATGAGGGTATAGAAGAGGACGCCTCGCCCGATGCGGCGCACTTCCCCGCCATTTTTCATACCCGAGATAGTTGCCACAATCGAGAGGAAGAGCATAGGGAGGCTAATGAGCTTTAGGGCGCGGATCACAACCTCAGAGATGGCATTTGCTACGAGATGAAGCGGATGGAGACCGAGGGAGCCGGCGATCACACCGGCGATAAGTGCAGTAAGTAGCCACCAATTGTAGGAAAAAAGAAATTTTCTCTTATGCGACGATTCGAGTTGGCACATTGTCCTTCCTCATTTTGCTTTTTTTTGCTTTAGTATAGTGCAATTATGAGCGCGAAGAACCACAACAGTGGTCGGTCACCCCTGTTGGAGATAGCAGGGCAGAGGAGATTAAGGCGGATGAGAGTAGAGAAGAGGGGAGCGGGCCTCTTTTAGGGGCGAAGAGCCATTCTCTCTTTCTAATCTGGGAAGGTTTATCGTACATTAGCCGTTATGCACCTTTTGTCTAGAAGACCGATTCTGCACGGCTCTTCTGGCGTTTGTCAACTCTCTTTGGACACAATTGGAAAAATGTTTAAAATTCTCTACAGCTTAGCCCTCCATTTTTACGCTCTCTCTAAGCTGCCAAAGCTCCTCTTTCGCAGTAAAGGGCGTCCCTTATCAAGCTGGTTTGGAAGAAATTTTCCAACGATGCAAGTGAGCGGAGAGCATTCCGAGGGGCCGGTCATTTGGCTACACGCCGTCTCTCTTGGTGAAACGCGCACCCTTACGCCTCTTATAAAAAAAATCCGGGCTGATATTCCAGATGCGAGAATCCTCCTGACAACAACTTCAGTGACAGGTTTTGAGGAGGCAGAGAGGCTAAAACCTCTTGTGGATGAAAGTGGCTACTTTCCGATAGACTTCTCATATATTATCAGACCTATTGTCAGAAGGATCCGCCCCAATATTGTGATTCTTTGCGAAGGGGATCTCTGGTTTAACTTTTTAGATGAGGCAAAACGGCTTGGCGCCCGGGTGGCTGTTGTGAATGGCAAGATCTCCACCCGGACGTTGGCTCTCTACAAGCGCTACCCTTTTATCTTCGCCCATTTAGAGCGCTCAATCGATCGCTTCTGCGTTCAGGATGAGATCTACAAAAAGCGCCTTGAGATGCTGCCTATAAAACAAGAGAAGGTAGTGATTACCGGCAACCTCAAATACGATAATCCGCCAAGGCAGTTAAAGGCGGATGAGCTCTGCCACTACCGCCAGCGGCTTAAAATTGAGCCGGGAGAGTGCGTTGTCACGGTGGGCTCGACCCATCCGGGTGAGGAGGAGGGGATTATGGATGCCCTCTCTGCTCTTACACGGCTTAAGGTACTACTTGTTCCCCGCCATCCTGAGCGATTTTCTGCAGTGGCCGATCTGCTAAATAAAAGAGGCATATCTTGGGGCAGGCTTTCGCAATCTGAGAGGCTAACAGGCCATGAGCGCTATCTGTTGATTGATCAAATGGGCATACTAAATGACTGCTACCAGCTCGCAGATCTTGCAATTGTTGGAGGAAGTTTTGTTCCAGGGATCGGTGGGCACAATCTGCTCGAGCCGCTCTGGTATGGGGTCCCCCTTCTTTTTGGGCCGTACACAGAAAAACAGCTCCCCATGCAAGAGCTTATCTTGCGCTATGGCGCGGGCGCTCAGGTTGGGCTTGCAGAGCTGAAAGAGACTCTCTCTATTCTCCTTCCAGGAGTTGGCAAAAAGAGAGAGGAGGCTCTCTTAAGGGGGGGTGAGCTGCTCCTCTCCATTCGAGGGTCACTCGATCGCACCTGGATGGGAATTACGCCTATCTGCACAAAGGTGCTTGAGCAAAAGGGGGAGGCGTGTTAGAGTTAGCCTCTCCTTTAGGGAATAGCGTCTGCGTTTTTTCTTTTTAGGACTCGTTGACGCGGGGTGGAGCAGTGGTTAGCTCGTTGGGCTCATAACCCAAAGGTCGGAGGTTCGAATCCTTCCCCCGCTATTTTCTCTTTTCTTGGCGGCATAGCTCAGTTGGTTAGAGCATCGGAATCATAATCCGAGTGTCGTTG
>JAKBAF010000030.1 GCA_021809305.1 bacterium | reverse complement strand
CCTTTGTCCAAGTTAATTTCCCGATGTTATTTAAGGGGGTGGGGTTAGATTTTAGCGCCGAAGGTGCTCAGCTCGCTACCCTCCATGATAAGCGATCCCTAAAGGAGTTTCGGCAGGAGGATTGGGCCCGCATTCGAACCAAAGAGGAGCTCTCGCGCCGCCTCGATGAGCTAGTGGCTATGCTACAAGAGCCGTGTGAAGAGCTAGTTTTTACGTTTTTTCTTATGCGCATTGTCAATTACCCCGACGCTATCGTGGCTTTATGCGAGCGAGAAAAACCGGATCTTCTGCTGCGGTATCTCCCATTCCTTTCAGAGCAGCTTGAAAAAGATAAGAAAGAAAAAAGGGCGACTATTTCTCCTGAGGTGGCAGCCTTTCATCTAAATGCCTTTGCTCCCTATTTTAAACGGGGGGGTCGGGTAGATGTGGCGGTAGTGAGAGCTCAGAGCGAGGTAATGCCCGTGATGAAGAGCCTCTTTTCAACCCTTATCTCCACTGAGATCTCTCTTGAGCTCGGTGTGGCTAACTGCGCTCTCTTGTCAGATGAGGCCCTAGATTTTGGCCTCTCCTGTTTCTGTTGGGATATTCCAACCGAGGAAGAAGGGGTCCAGGCAAGAAAGAGTTACAACCGATCGCTTGCGTTGCTAACCTACCTCTCACTCGCTCCGTCGGGTAATTTAGGGTCGGTTCACCTCCCGGTAACCGATTGGCCAGCTCTCTTTGATCTACTCGGGGCTAGCGGCTTTTCACTTTCTGCTAAGGGGATGATACGATTTCATATTGAGCTAATATCGCTCTACGTCGAAAAGGAAGATGGCGATTCAAGCGCCCTCCTTGCACGTCAATTTGGAGAGCGACTTGCATCTGCTTTAAAGTCTCCTATTGAGGAACGGGCATTCAAAGCGCTTCTATCGGGCTTGCGGCGCTCTCTTATCTGCTATAAGCTAGACGAGCAGCCCGCTCTTTTGGCTACCCTATTGATTAGCTTAAGGAAGGGGGTCAGCTCCACTATTTTAAGTCCAAATAGCCGCAGGTATTTGGAGAGTATTGAGGAGGAGCTCCCTCGGCTGCTCTCCATTGAGGATCGCGCAGAATTTGAGGCGTTCTTGAGGGATGTTTAGCGACCTCTCTTGTCCCTTACCACGGATTTAAGGCTTAAAAAATGAGTGCTATGAGACACCCCCACTCTTTTCGATTCCACCATGCAGCTGAGCTTCTTGAGCTCTTTGAAGAGAGCTCTCTCCCGCTTGATCGGTGCGCTTCGAACTATTTTCGCGCTAACTCAGCGATTGGTTCTAAGGATCGCAAGGAGATCGCAGAGCTTGTCTACAACACCACGCGCTGGAGGGGGCTGCTAGATGCTCTAACGAAGTCTACCTCCTGGGCCGAGAGGGTTTCGTTTTATCAGACAATTAACCCGCTTGACTATGTAAGCCGCGCAGATCTGCCCCTTCATATCCGCTGCAGCTTTCCAAAACTCCTCTTTGACCACCTCGTCTCTCACTTTGGTGAAGAGAGAGCCTTTACCCTCTGCCTCGATTGCAATACTGCAGCCCCTGTTGTTATTCGCACAAATCCTCTCAAGACGACACGTGAGGCGCTTCTCTATCGGCTTCCACCTGAGATGAAGCCGCGCCCCTCTCCGAACTCCCCTTATGCCATCTTCCTCGAGGGAAGGCCGCAACTCCTCTCCCTTCCCGCCTATCAAGAGGGGCACTTCGAGCTGCAAGATGAGGGGAGCCAGCTTGTAGCGGGTTGCATCACACCTCTTCCTGGAGAGAGGGTGCTCGATATGTGCGCAGGTGCTGGTGGTAAGTCCTTAGCTTTTGCCCACCACATGGAGGGGCGAGGCCAGCTCTACCTCCACGATGTGCGGGCACACGCGTTGCAAGAGTCGCGTCGCCGCTTAAGGCGAGCTGGTATTGAGAATGCCCAATTTCTTCTTCCAGGACATGTTCAACTCGGTCTGCTAAAGAAGAAGATGGACTGGGTTGTCGTGGATGTGCCTTGTAGTGGATCGGGCACCTGGCGACGCAACCCCGATATGAAGTGGCGCTTTAATCTAGCTGATCTTGAGGAAAAGGTAGCGCTTCAAAGAGAGATTGTCCGTGAAGCTGTGAAGTATCTAAGACCTGGCGGCCGTCTTGTCTATGCGACCTGCAGCCTCTTCCCAGAGGAGAATGAGCAGCAGGTGGCCCACTTTACCGAGACGTATGGATTAAAACTTACAAAGGAGCCCTTCTCTTCTTGGCCTGTCAAAGATGGGATGGATGGCCTCTTTGCTGCAACATTGAGTGACCCGCGTTAGCCTTAAGCTACTATCCAAGTCGTTTTTTGCGCGAATGATGGCCACAGGCGTGGCCATCACAATCGATGTGATGCTGAAGTCCAAAAAAGGCTACAAACCTAACGCCCTAGCCTGACTTAAGGGGTTTTGCTCTTGCTGATATCTGCCCCCTTGTAGATAAGGGGATGAAGGACTCCTTTCCGGAGTGCACCCACCTCCACATTGCTTGCGAAGGATGAATTGGATGGACTCGGTTGAGTCATCGCTAGGTAATAAATTAATTAGCTACACTCTAGTTCTTCTTTCGTTTGGAATGGTCACCTTTGGTCAGCCTGCTTGGCTGCCATGGCTCGGGCCGCTCTCGAGCCTTTGCGGCTTCGCCCTCTTCTGGAAGGGGATGCTCGCCTTTCGGCAAAAGAGCTCTAGATTCTGGCTCTCCACACTCTGGTTTACCGCCGTTAATCTCGTTCAGCTCTCTTGGCTTACCGCCGATGAGTATCAGGGCCTCTATATCTGGGGCATCTGGGCCTTTCTTGCTGCCGGGTGCGGGGCGCAATTTGGCCTTCTTAGCCTCTTTATTAGGCCTGGTATGAAGTGGACTTTCCTCCAAATTCTTGCAGTTCCAGCCTTTTGGACCTTTATGGAGTGGCTTCGCCTCTTCTTTAGCGCAGGCTTCACCTGGAACCCTGTCGGCCTTGCCATTACTGGCTATGTCACTCCCTCTCAAATGATCACACTGGCCGGTATCTACGGCCTCTCTTTCTGGGTTATGCTCGTCAACGTACTTGTTCTCCTTCTTCTCGTGCGTCCAAAAAGGGTAAGAGGGGTGACACTTGCCGCATCTGCGGCTCTATTTCCCTATTTTTTTGGTCTTGCTCATCTTTTTATACATCATCAACTAAGAGCGGATTTTCATGAGCCACCCATCAATGTCGTCCTTGTCCAAACGGGCCTAACCCCCAAAAACAAGATCGACCTTATTGTGGGCGAGGAGCCCGTTCACCCCTTAGTACAGTGGGAGCGCATCGTTTCGATGGTCTCCAAGCACGGCCACCACCCCATTGACCTGATTATCCTGCCAGAGGGGGCCGTCCCTTTCAGTGCCGCTCAGCTCATCTATGACCTCGACTCCGTTAAGCTCCTGCTAAAGGGGATATGGGGTGACAAGGCTCCAGCGCCTCACTCTTTTGGTAAGGAGGTTGAAACTGAGTATTGGGGCACCTTAATGGCGGTCTCTAACAGCTACTTCTGCTCAGCGCTTGCCGGCCGCTTTAACGCTCACATTATTGTCGGGCTCGATGAGTCCGATGAGCTAAGCGGCCAAAGCTACAACTCCGCCCTCCACTTTAGGCCAGGTGAGATCAAAACCGAGAGCTACTCTAAGCGAATCCTACTACCCATTGCGGAGAGCATTCCCTTTACCTGGATTGAACCCATTGCCAAGCGCTATGGTATTGAATCCTCTTTCACGCCAGGTAGCGGTCCTCGCCTCTTTGCAGGTCCCATCCCCCTTGGCATCACCATCTGCTATGAAGAGACCTTTCCTAACCTCTCTCGTGAAAGTCGCACTCTTGGTGCTGAGCTTCTTGTTAATATCACAGCGGACGGCTGGTTTCCGAACTCCCGGCTCCCAAACCAGCACTTCTCTCATGGACGCCTCCGTGCGCTCGAAAATGGAATACCCCTCGTTCGCTCCTCCCATACTGGCGTAACGGCAGCGGTTGATAGCCTAGGCTACACCCTCGCAAGACTGGGTGATGAAGCGGGGAATCCCGAAACCCTCTCAGATGCCCTCTATGTTGAGGTTCCCCGCTACCACTATCGCACCCTCTACAGCCAAGTTGGCGATGGCCTGATTGTCGGCCTCTCCCTACTCTTTCTCGCCTTTCTCCAAGCTGGCACTCTCTTCCCTCCACCTAAGTAGAGTAGTCTACTAGCCCTCGTGCAATGTACCCTGATGCCAACAGGAGATGTGCGCTCCAAAGTTGGGTGGGTTCGCACACTCTCCTCGACCTTTGCATCCAAAGGTCACTGAGTGTCCGGTATCTTTTAATGCGAGCTCTGTCTGAAAGGTTTGGTAGAGATTATCAGGGGAGGGGTGATTGATAATTAAGGTGAAACTCTCACATTTAGGGGGGAGGTGTTTCGCGAGCATTTTGACCCACTCTTCCTTCGCTGTAAGAGGAAGCTCTACTATTAACCTTTTAGGGCAGCGTTCTGGTTGCTTAAAGAGCGCAGTGAGAGGAACAAGGGTAAGCTGCCAATTGCGGCCGCTTAGGCAAATGTGCAAGACATCCAGATTACTTAGATCGAGGTGCTTCATGTTCTGAAAGCTCTCATAACCCAAGGTAAGCTCTTTCAGTTGCACCATTTTGGGGTAGCGAGCGGCAAGAGATTTTAGGGCAGGGGCCGCGGTCAAGGAGGTTAGGTCAAGACGCTCAACTTGTTTCAGCTGGTTAATCGCCAGCGCAAGCCGCTGCAGGAATTGCTCTAACGCCTCCTCCTTAATTGGCGGTGTCTGCTGCGCAGCACTGGTTATCTCTTGCAGCACCCCAATTAAGTCCTCGGGTTTCTGACTGCCAAGAGCTGAAGGAAGTTCATCTTCATTCGATTCAAATACTGCTCCAACTCTCTCTCCAATAGAGAGCTCTTTAGAGGGGCAAATAAGCACCTCTGATGCCACGGCTCCGAGGCTTAAGCCAGTGACCCCCCCAGCTAGCCTCCATTCGCGCGATTTAGTTACCCTCGATGCAATTGCGGTCCCAATGGCAGCTATTGTTAAGGCAAAGGCTACCCCGCCACATAGGCGTTTTATTGAAGGACCATCGGTTTGCTTACCGCCAATCTGAGAGTGATTACCATTGATTCCTTCCATTTCGCCATCCCCTTTTTAAGACAAAGGCGCATCCTACCAAAAACTCTCTTATTGAGGTAATTGCAAAACTCCAGTTGACCGCTTTCTGGCGCTTTTACCGATCTTTGCAATTCTGCATAAATCCCCTACTCTTAGGAGTATGCGAATTTATGCAGAATTGCAAATCTCGGATAAAATCACCTAAAAATCGGTTAAACTGGACTTTTGCAATCACCTCCATTGATTTGTAAATGTCTTTCCCGGGTTCGGGATAAGGAGTGGACGAGTAGGGGGGAAGCTTACGTAAGCGACCCCCTACTCGTCAATAGGTTAGGCGGCTAGTGCCCATGTTCTTTTAAAATTCCCTGCAAAATTGCAGGCACCAGAGATCACACCAGTTGTAGCGGAAACAACCCCGTCCCCCACAAAAATCTCAGCCGAGGTGCAAACAATCTCTGCAGCGGCATCTCCATAGGTCAGGCAACGGGAGGTAGTATCACTTTTTTGCTCCCTCCAAGTCTGGACGATATCTCCTGCCGAGATAAGTAAGATGAGGTGTGGCAGAGGGAGCCCTACCTTCGATCCGATGTTTCTAGCAGCTGGGATTAGGTTAAGAAGAGCGCTGCTAACAAATGAGATTTCAAAGACAAGGATGCTTACATCTAGGCCGAAAGAGAACCACTGCTTCCCCTCTTTCGCTACACCACTGCCCACCTTCTCACTGTAGTTCTTGTGAAGTTGGGCCGCATCTTGGAAAAGAAAGAATCCCCAATAGACAAAGCGAGCGGAAGAGAGCTTTGAGGCCAACTGCGCGATTCTACCGGTTGCTCCCTGAGTAGTGAATTGGAGGACGAGCAGGCCTAAGTAGCTTCCGATTTTGAAACTCTTGTCGGCCATCCCAATAACGGGTCGATACTTTTCGACGCAGTTAGCTGCTCGCGTGATAGAACTTTCCATGAGAAATCCTCTGTAGGGGCATTGCTTCCATAAATTGTACTCCTTAATTAATTTTGCCGCAACATAATCTTGAAAAAATCTTCATCTAAAACTAGGATTACATGAGCTAAAAAAATATTAACGCAAAAAAAATCACAAGGCGTACGAAAGAGGGAGATTAGAAGAGGCGTATGAAACGACCTCTATCCTAGGCTCACTCCTTATCGCGCTCTATGATCTTCTCAGTAGAAATAGGCTCTGCTAGTTTTTACGGGTTAGGGGGTTTAGGGTTCTTGTTCCATGTCCGGATGGCATTTACTGTCAGGCTGCTGGCGCCAGCGATCATCCCCGTCACTGCAATGACCCCTTTTACCGCTGCAGGGACGAGCTCGCTGCCTATCACACACTCTGTCCCGGTGCAGATGACCTCTGTGGTAACCTCCAAATAGGTAAGTCCTCGGATGGCAGACTCCTTTTGCGCCGCACTTGCTGGTCTATTCCAGGTGGCAATCCCCTTATCTAGTGCAAGGAAGATAACAAAGAAGGGGAGTGCAGGAGCGATCTTTGAGGAGATGTTCTTGGTAGCTGGAATGAGGGCGAGTAGGCCTCGTGCTACGTAGAGAATATCGAAGGTGACAAGGGCTGTAGCAACAAGCCCTGCGCGGTAATCTCGCTTTTTTGCGCTCTCTTTGAGCTTTCCTGGTAGTTGAATGGTGTCTTGGATGCCAAATAACGCCCTGTAGATGAAGCGCACCGAACCAAGTTTTGCAGCTGCTGCTGCAATTTTACCCAAGGCGCCGTCAGAGGTGAACTGAAGAACAAAGACACCAAACATTCCAGCATAGGTGCAGAACTTAAAGCTCTTATCCGCAATTTCAATGACCGGTCGGTAGTCGGCCAAGGTCTCTGCTGTCTGGATGGCTATTGATTGACTCATTGGTAGAGTTCCTCTGTTGCTTCTTCCTACTCATTATTATACTATATAATTAATTTATCATCAATCATATCTTTAATAAACGGCTACATAGAATTAATAAATATTTAATTTTTTTTACGTCCAACTGTTGAGGGGTCATTGACAGGGGGCCCTTGCGGTGCGTAAACTACAGGGCGAGAGGGCGATCGAAGCGTTTTCGAGAGACCAATATGCTAATGGAAAAAACTTTAAGTGAAATCGTTTCTCCTTTATTTGTTACTCCTCCTCTCAAGCTGCGCAACAGAGAGACCCGGGGCTCCTTCCTACCGCATCGCTCGAGATCCTGAGTGGTTTCCTGTGGATCTTGGCGGCAGTCAGCAAAGGGTAACTGCCTTTTCAGACGATTTAACAAGAGCAATTGGGAAGAGGGCGGGATTTTCGGTCTTACTCTTGCAGACAACGCTTGAGTCAATTCCCTCCAACTTTCGCATAGGAAGAATCGACGCTGCCCTAACGGCCATCTATCCCACCCCTGAAGCCCGCTCTCTATATGACTTTTCCGATCCTTACCTCTTTATAGGGCCTGTCCTTGTCGTCCCAGGGGCTTCTCCGGTTGACTCTTTGGAGGGAATGCGTGGGAAGATTGTTGGAGCTGCGGCCGGTACGGTTGCCATGGTTCTAATCGCAAAGGCTGAGGGGATTGTTATTCGCGACTACATCAACATTGCAAAAGGTCTCGAGGATCTCGCTACAGGGGCAATTGATGGCGTTGTGATGCCGGCGCTTCTGGCCTATGCCTATATTCGGGACTTCTATTCGGGCAGACTAAAGGTGGCTACACCGCCTCTAACTGATGAGGGGCTCCGCCTCATTGTGAAGAAAGGGGAGAACCGGCAACTGATAGACTCCTTCAACAGTGAGCTAAAAAGTTTTGTTGATGAAGGAGGCTATGATGCCCTACAAAGTAAGTGGGGTCTCGATCTAAACGAAGGGCCCTATCCCTTCTAAAAGCCAAGAGTAGGGGCGTGCTCCGTATACTCTTGCCGAATCTTCTCAACGATCTCCGGATCCGCAAGAGAGGGGGAGATCTCCCAGATTGATTCCGCGTAATCGCGGATAGCCCTATCGGTTGTAAAGTAGCCCATACCAGCGATGTTCTGTATGGCGTATTCAGCCCAAACATTAGGCTTTGCATAGAGCGCCTCAACCCGTTTTTGCGCCTCATAGTAACTGGGCAGATCTTTCAGGACGAAGTAGCGGTCGGTCGGCTCACCATATTGACCCTCGAGTAGGCTCGAATAGATCTCCATAAGGGCGCCGCTCTCTTCGCTATTCTGGGCAAGGCTGCCATCGCGTAGGGCGTCCAAGGCTTGCCTTATCTTCGGGTCACCGCTATAGGCATCCCATGCGGAATAGCGACCCCCTTTCCGGTCATGAGAGAGCTCCTCAGCTGTTGCGCCGAAGCGAAAGGGCCAGAACTCATCCCCGACCTCGCGTCGCATCTCAATATTGGCGCCATCTTCTGTACCAATTGTTAATGCGCCGTTGATCGCAAGCTTCATGTTGCCCGTTCCTGACGCCTCCATACCGGCGGTTGAGATCTGTTGAGAGAGGTCAGCAGCAGGGATAATCTGCTCGGCTCGATAGACATTGTAATTTTCGATGAAGAGGACCTTTAGCGCTCCTTTTATTGTAGGATCGCTATGGACCTTGCGGCCGATGCAACAGATAAGGCGAATGATATTCTTTGCCATTCTGTATCCAGCGGCTGCTTTTCCGCCAAAAATGATGCATCTTTTTACCTTTCTTGCTTCTGGATTTGCAAGGAGCTCCTGGTAGAGGATGATGGCGTGGAGGGCGTTCATCAGTTGGCGTTTGTACTCATGGATCCGCTTAATC
>JAKBAF010000029.1 GCA_021809305.1 bacterium | reverse complement strand
GATCTTTGCAATTCTGCATAAATCCCCTACTCTTAGGAGCATGCGAATTTATGCAGAATTGCAAATCTCGGATAAAATCACCTAAAAATCGGTTAAACTGGACTTTTGCAATCACCTCCTAATAGTAATTTTATTACCTCATTATTTGTTTTCTATTGAATCTTTTGCCCGACTATGCGAAAATTATCGCAATGCCAATTTTTATTGAGGCTTTTAGATGGAGTTAGCGGTTGCTGTCCTGGCCCCGGCTTGTAGTGTTATTGTGGCTCGTCTCTGGAGATCGAGTCAGCATGAACGCGAGGGGATTAATTACTATACCTGCTGCCAGGATCAAGGCAATGAAAAAAAGGAGGCAGTTCTTGCAGCCTTCTCCCAGCTTAAGGGCGAAATCCATGAATTAAATGAGACGTCCGCAAAACTAAAGCGTATCTATGCAATGCAAGGGATCTTGATCTCAATTGGTGGAGTCTCTATCGCAGCCTCTCTTTCACTGCTATCGGTCAAGTTGCAAGGAGTTCCCTTCTCTCCTCGGCTCTATGCAGCCATCCCTGTTACTACTCTCTCTCTTCTTATTTGGGACTATAGGCGGGCGTCGAGTAGTGGAAAGGGCGTTCCTGTTGTGAGACCCTGTTTAGAGTTTGTTGCGCGATATGGCATCACCCTTGGCTCACTTCTGTTCGCGCTCACCCGCACCCCTACCTTAGCGCCCAGACAGGCTATTTTTATTTGGGGAACGACCGGTAGTGGGGCGCTTCTCTCTCTTTGGTGCAGCCGCGCCAAGGGGCTAAGCGCACAGGAAGTAAGGGAGCGAGAGGAGTTTGATAAAATTGCGCCTGTCTACGACTTCCTTGTGGCTCTGGAGCATGCACTTGAGCCCGCTCGTCCTGGAGAGGCGCCTCGGCCCTTAGATCCTGAGATGAGGCTTGCCCCTCCCTATGACTTCTTTACCTTAAAGGAGACAATTCAACAAAAGCGAAATTACCTCCGTTCAATTGGCTGTTCATCAGCTGTTAATGAAGCAGAACTTCGCCGTGAATATCGCTTGCAAAAGCCCGCCCTTGATCGTCTTGATCGGAGCGCTCAGGTAGTAATGGAGCGCGCCTTAGGTGCAAACCTAGCAGAGCTGGATCATCTCTTCACAACCGTTCGCCGATCTATTGAAACGCTCTCGCATAAATCTGCCATTAAAGACTTTCAGCCTGTTGTCTCTTCCCATACCGGAGCTCCGGCCATCGCCCTCCGCCCGGGCACGCTAAAGGGTTTAGAGGTTGCGATCAATGCGCAGGAAGAGAGGTGGAATGTTTTGCACCAAGAGCTCCTCGGTAGGCAGAGTGATCCTGCCAAGTTTGGCGAATCCCGCCTCAAATTGGGAAGTTACGCTCTCCTTTGGCTAGAGAAAGTAGCGAAGGTGCCAGCGCCAGGAGAGGATGAGACCTTGGCGGGCCCACTCTACCGCGAGCTCAGGAAGTGGGAGCTTGCCATTGGTGGTGAAGGGACGCGCGAGATGAGCGGTAAGATGGCAGATTGGCGGCAACTAGAGGGGCTCTTTAACCGGTTAGCAGAGGCCAAAGCCCTTGTTTTGGCGCATCCCCCTAGCGAGGGAGTTCCCGCTTGGTGGGGCGAGCTTGACCGTCTTGAGAAAAAGAGAGCTGAGCTTGCGCCTTGGGTGACGCTGCTCTTCATCGAAAAGTACGAGGTGAGGAAGAAAGAGCTTGTCTTGCAAGCGGGCTTAAGTATGAAATCATTTTTGCATAACGACCTCGGTAGAATTCTTATCGCGAAGCAGCGGTGCGAGGCGATGGTCTTTGCCTGCCTTAACGAGGTTGACCAGGGAGCTGCTATCGAGTTTCTTGAAGGGCGTTGGAAGGTCTGTGTTAAGGACTACCTCACTCACTGGCAAGGGGAGTTAGGGGAGAAGCTTGGAAAGTTGCAGAGACGCGTTGCAGAATATCAAAGAGATCTTACTAGCGCGTCAAAAGATCCAAAAACAGTCTCAATCTTTAGGCGTGCACGTAAGTGTCAACTCCCTGGTGCGGTAGGTATATTGGCAGCAGGAGATAAGCTCCTAGATGAGATGGCGAGGGTGTGGGAGGGTCTGAACCGTGCATGCGTGCAAGGTGAGAGGGATACGCCCGAGCTATCAGGTGTTTGGCGTGCGGCTGAGCAGGGGCTCGAGGAGAGTAGAGTTAAGATTTTTGCCATGGTCGATGGTAATGGCCTTGCCCTAACACTGGATGATAAGAAAGAGGTCCTTAGGAGGCGTGCGGCCAAGGAGCCTGTTGTCACTGAAGAGGAGCGCAAGCGCGACCGTTCAGCCGTTTGAAGTAATTAGAAGTCTCTAGATACTGCCTTGGCAACAGACAAGCCGCTCTTTAGCGTAGTCAAAGAGGGTCAGCTCACCACTTCGAAAGGCCCTAAAGAGGTGTCCACGAGCGCGATCTCGCAGAGGCGCATCAGGCGTGACGGCCTGAAGCTCTTGCAGTAAGTTCTCCCAGGCCGCGATCTCACCACTGCCATTGCCGATCTCTTGCTGTAGAAGGGCAATCCGAAGCAAATTGTGGAGGTAGAGGAGGTAGCCAAAGGGCTGCTCTCTCTCATCTAGGGCCCGCGCCTCCTCTGCTTTGAGCTGCGCATCGAGTGAGAGCGCCCTTGTGAGCGCTTCATCGTATAGCCCATCAGCTAGCACCAGCGAGGTCTCTGCAAAACTTGCGTAGTAGGGGGCATCGCCCTCTGTTCTCGCAAGCGCTTGTTTGGCAAGCCTTACCCCCTCCGCTCTCTCTTCCTGATAGAGGAGCTGCTGGGCCAAGCGTCCATCGTATTTCTGGTGGAGCTCTTTGCGACGATTAAGAATCTCTTGCAGCCTGGCAAGAGCTGGCGCGCCCTCTCGCTGGCCCATTCCGATTTGCATCGCATCGACCTCTGCCTGCAGGAAGTCATTTTGTCGCCTCTCATGGCTGGAGGCGCTGGCTCGGTAGGCAAAAAAGAGAAGGAGGGCGGCGCCTAATAGGGTATAGACAAGAGCCCGCTTATAGTTGCCAACCAGTGCTACCCATTTCGATGGGCTGTTTTCAGGAAGAGAGGCGCTTCCCCTCTGATCGACTTTATAATTCTTGTTAAATTCCATAGCCAAACACCTCTATTCTATTTGGAATCCTATCTCAAGCTGCTGTTTTTGGCCATGGTTGCTCCACACACGCCCTGTGCACAGGGAACTAAAACGATTTTTTAGATGTCTTTGTAGAGGCTGTCCAGCGCCCCGCCTCAAATCTGCTGTTTTTGCATGCCTATATCACTTGGATTGTGATGGCCACAGGCGTGGCCAGAACCAAAGCTGCACGGGAGTGCAGCACTCCAAATTTGAGCTTGCCGCAAGGATATGTAGCAGCAGACTCCGATGTGGAGTGCTGCACTCCCGTGCAGCTTTGGTTTTGGGCGCTCCCGTGCCCACCCTTTACACAGTCCAAAAAATCGTTTTAGTTTCCTGTGCCATGCAAACATGCTGCTTCTCTTTTGGCTTGAAAGGCTATCGCCAGATAGGGAGAATTGTAGGATATGGATGGGAACTTTAGCGTCGATCTTTTTTGGGGAGGAGTTGGGCTTGCAGCGCTTGTGGTTGTTGCCAGCCTCGCTGTCCTTTCGCGCCGCAGGCGCCCTGCCCTCTACGTTGGCTTCTCAGACCTTGATGGGCTTGCAACAGAGCAGCGCGGAATCAGAGAGCGGCTGGCCTACCTGCCACGTCTTGGCTACCTCGGCTCACTTGTCTTGCTTGCCCTCTCTCTTCTCGATCCTACCTATTTTAGAGAGGTACGAGATGAGCCTCCCCCGAAGCCCAAAGCAGCGGAGGAGCGGGAGAGCGAGGAGGCTGTCTCTCTTCCAACGGAGGGAATTGCGCTCTACTTTGTCCTGGATAGATCGGGATCGATGCGGGAGCCTGTTGGAACCGTGGGGCTAAAATCGGTTGGAGGCAGCAGAGTTGTCTCTCGGCTCGACGCTCTAAAGCTTCTAACTGCTGAATTTATCCGGGGCAATCCAGCGAGCGGACTCTCTGGGCGATCAAGCGATATGATCGGCCTTGTTGGTTTTGCAAGAACTGCGGAGGTCCTCTCTCCACTGACACTCGATCATAGGGCGGTTCTTGAAAAGCTGGCTGAGCTCTCTGTGGTGCGTTACCGGCCAGAAGATGGGACCTCTATCGGTTACGCTCTCTACAAAACGACAAGTCTAATTGCTGCAACACGCCACTTTGCAACGGCTCTTATCAAAGAGGGAAGGCCGTCCTACGATATTAAGAGCGCATCGATTGTTCTTGTGACAGATGGTATTCAGTCGCCAAATGCTCTTGATGAGGGCCACCCATTGCGCCAAATTGGGGTCGAGGAGGCTGCAAAGAGTGCAAAGGAGTATGGGATAAAGGTCTACATCGTCAATATCGAGCCGATAGTAAGAGCGCCTCAGTATAAACTGCAGCGAGATGAGCTCCAGAGGGCAGCCGAGATGACAGGGGGCAAGTTCTACATCGCCGATGATGCGGGCGCTACCCGAAAGATCTATGCTGAGATCGACGCCTTGGAGCGCTCTTTGCTTCCTCAAGACAGGAGTTTTTTTGCAAAGGTGCGCGAGAGGGTCACACATGAAGAGAGGCCAGCTTCAAGAGAGGCAGTCTTTCTCTCCTCCTACTTTGTGGTAGCCGCCCTTGTGCTTATCCTGATCTCATCTCTGCTGGAGGCGACATGGCTGAGGAGAGTGCCTTAAGGTGACATATATAAAACTTTTAGGTGCTGGATACCTCTTTGATGCCCCTCAATCGGCCAGCTGGCTTGCGTGTCTGCTCCTCCTCCTCCTCGCAGCCCTCTTTTCGGGGCATAAACGGAGAGAAGGAATTCGCCTCTTGCTGGGTGCTGGCAGTGATCCAAAAGAGGCTGTGACTCGGCGAGGAGAGGGCAGGCGGCTGATTCTCCTCTGCTTAGCCTGGGTGGCGGCGACAGTCGCCCTTATGGAGCCGAAGGGAAATGGACGTCGTTTGACGGAAGAGGAGAGAGAAGTTGCTGGCCAAGAGCTTATTGCTGAGAGTGGAGAGAAGGTAATGGGGCGTACAAGGCGGCCTGCACACGATATCCTCTTTCTTCTCGATGCCTCCGCATCGATGGGGGCAAAGGACACGCGAGGTGGGATGAGCAGGCTTTGTGTTGCGAAAGAGATTATTGATGAAGTGAGCTCTGGCCTCGATGGGCAGAGTGCTGCCCTCTACGCCTTTACCTCAGAGCTCACCCCGCTCGTGCCTCCAACCCTTGACTACCTCTACTTGCGCCTCTTTGCAAGACGCGCAGAGCTAAATGAGGGTGATGTGGCAGGTACTGATCTCACAGAGGCCTTAGACGGCCTGATACGGCGCCATAGGGGAGGCGGAAGTGAGAAGAGAAAGAGCCTGATCCTTTTGACAGATGGGGGTGACACCCACCTTGAACAAGCCAGTGCTGGCGCCCGAGCAGAGGAGCTAGATGTTCTCGTGAGCCGCCTTGAGGGAGCCGTAGAATTGGGCTTTAAGGTAATTACAATTGGCCTTGGCTCACACGAGGGAGAGTTGATCCCAGGAGTTCAATTTGATGGGAAACCTGTTAGATCACAGCTCGATGAGGAGCTGTTGCGGCGCCTCGCTGAGAAAGGAAAGGGGCGCTACCTTTTTGCAGATGATAGCTCCACTCTTGCCTGCGCCCAGGAGATCCTCAAGGAGATTCGTCGGAATGAGCTTTTTGAGGAGGTGGAGTGCGAGTCGGCAAAAGGAGAGGTGGAGCGCGAGGTAAAGGAGAGATCGCAGATGGCCTATGATAGATATTTCCAGATTCCTGTTGCCTTAAGTCTTCTTCTCTTATCTCTTGCGCTGCTTCTTCCTGAAGGGAGACGAGCTCGTGGCTAGACAAGTCGCTCCTCTACTGCTTGCCTCCTTCTTTTGCGCAATTACAAGTTTTGCTTCCCCCCTTCTTGAGGAGAGCTCCCCTCTGCTTACCGAAGAGGCGAAACGCAAAGAGGAGAGGGAGGCAAGAAACTACTTCGAATCGGGCGAATATGGGCGCGCTGCGGAGCTTTTTAAGGATCTGCTGGGACGGGGCATAGGGGGAGTTCAGCGCGCGCATACCCAGTACAACCTTGGCTGTGCCTATCTTGCCGAAGGGAGGTGGGATGAGGCGCTAGAGGAGTTTCGCAAGCTTGAGCTGGAGGAGGGCCATTCGCCCCAGCTAGGACGCCGCCTCTTTATCAACCTCTTTATCAACAAGGGTCACGCGCTCCTCAAAAAGGCTAGTAGTGGCATCGATGAAGAGGAGGCTTTGGGCGGGGCAGAGATTTTGGAGCGCCTTGCGAGCGCGCTTAAATTGTTGGAAGAGGGGCGAGTAGCGTGTGAGCTTGCTGAGCAGGCAGAGGCGGAGGAGAGACTCCTTGAGGGCTGCGCGCAAGGCGATCCCTCAGAAGAGCTCCAGCTTTTGCGTCGCGAAATTAAGCGCGAAGGTGCGCGTCTGCTCGAGCGTCGACGGGAAGTGCTGGCAAGCCATTTACCTTTGAAGGAGGTGCTCCTCACCCTCCAGAGCAGGCTGGAGAGCGGGTGCGCTGTGCTCGCTCGCATCGCAGCCTTTAGCGAAGATGATGGAGAGAAGCGCACAGTTCTAAAGCGATTTGCTAAAGCGCAATCGCGAGCTAAACCTCTCTTTACGATGTTAGAAGAGCGCTCGCGTGAGATGACAGAGAGAGCCCTTGACCGTGCCCAGGAAGAGCGCGGCCGCCCATTTGAGGGGGAGGAGGAGGCGCGCACAATACCTGAGGTGCGCAGTGCAATGAGGCGACAGGAAGAGATCCGGTCCGCGTGCGAGAGGTTCCTTCATGGCCTAGAAGAGATGGAGCTCGGCCTCTCTTTGGAGAGCTTCGCCTCAGAGTTTGGCGCATCCCTTGCGCTTAAGGTCCTTCTTTGGGAAGAGGAGGGGATGGATCCTCTGGGGCTTGTCCTTGGTGAGTGGTATTCAGCAAGAGCTCAAGGTTCAGCGCCCCTGAAAGAAGAGGAGGCGGAGCGACACTTTATGGCGCGTCTTCTAGCTGGGGCTAGATCCCAAGAGGGAGATCCACTAGAGAGGCTCCTCTTCGGTCGTCTTGCAGAGAGGCTGGAGCAGAGTGGGAGCTCGCCGACCTTAAAGGAGCTTCAGGAGACCCTCTACCTCTATGAGCAGATTCACAAGGATGAAGCAGAGACGCTTAAGAGGCTGCGGCACGACATTGAGCGGTCTTTGGGCGATCCCCTTGGATGGAGGGGACGCATTGGCGCTTTGGATGAGCGACTTCAAGCACGCGCTACGCTCAGCACAGAGGCGAGCGGACAGGAGAGGCTCTCTTGCGTGCGTGAGGTACTAGGTGTGGCAGACACGCTTCTTGCGATGCCAACCTTTGATGAACGGTCTCAGGCGGAACTCTTTCTACTGATCGAATCAGCCCTTAAGGCGTGGAGTCCCTCGACTTGGGTCTACTCTCATATTGAAGAGTGGTGCGACTCTATCTCTCTTGCACTAGGAGATGGTCCCATAGAGGCCGCCTTTTCAAGGGAGACCCGAGAGGAGATCGACAACCTACTTGATGAGCTTTCAGGCGATGAAGAGAGGCTCGGTTTGCGATCTGTTGCGGATAAGATACGTCAGGCAGGGGAGCGACTTGGACTCACAACAGGTGAGGTCAACCTCTCACATCCGGCTTTTGCCAAGATCGCTCTAGAGGATGGATACAGATGGCTCTTGCGTGCCAAGCAGGAGCTGGAGTCGAAAGGAGATGAGACCCCAGAGGCGCTGCTAAAAGCTGGCATCAGTGAGCAGACATATAGCTTAGCGCTCCTTGGTAAGTTAGAAAAGGCGAGCGCGCAAGAGCCACTTGGCGCCCCTCTCACCCAGCTTCTTACTGGGGCGCAAGGGTTCACCTTATTGGCCGTTGCCGATTTCCCCTCTGCACTAGCTAGCAAAGTAGGAGCTGATGGCGGAGGAGAGGATCTTTTGCAAGATGAGCCTTGGGCTAAGGTTCTCGCCCTGTATTATGAGGGATGCGAGGAGGCGGGAGAGGTCGCCTCTCACATTGGCTTAGCTCTTCCTGAATGGGCACAAGGGAGAGATCGAGCTGATTTGGCGATAAAAAAATGGAAAGAGGCTTTGTCGCTACTTGATGATCCCAATGATCCTGGCAGGAATGAAAAGGATGGGGAGGGAGAGGATTCTGGGGGAGGAGGCGATCCTGAGGAGGAGAGCGCTCAAGGAGAGGAGGGTGAGGTTGCAGCCACCTGTGCGCCATCTCAGCTCTTTGAAGAACTCCTTCAGATGGAACAAGAGGACAGGCCGGTGAGGGAGATTAAGATTCCCTCAAAACAGGGGGCTCGCCCATGGTAGGCCGCCTCTTGCTTCTTCTCTTACTCCTTATCCACGCATCGCTTTTTGCAGAGGCTACACTCGATGTGAAGGTACTGGCGGACCGGGCGAGTGAGACGAGTCCAGTAGAGGGGATCATCGTTGTCCAGCGGCCAGAGGGGGAGACAATTGACTCGAGCTCATTTATTTTGAATGGCCGGCCACTTGCAGTCGAGTTTCTCCACGATAGCCTTCACTCATCTGTTGTTATCATGAATGGACAGAGGCGGGAGTCTCGCTCCATCGTCTCCTCCTATCGCTTCTATCTGCCCAAGGCGGCAGCAGGAGAGTATACTCTGCCCCCCCTATCAGTTCGTATTGCGGGCCGCTGGTACTCTTCCCAGGCGCTATCTTACACAATTTGTGGAGTTGAACGGAGTGGCGATCTCTGGCTTGAGGCGGTCCTTCGCGGAGGTGAGAAGCTCTATCCAGGCATGCGTGCGGAGCTTGTCTATCGCATTGGCTATAAACAGCAAGTTGAGATGATTGCCCAGTCGCTCCCTCTGCTTGATGCTGAGGGTTTC
>JAKBAF010000028.1 GCA_021809305.1 bacterium | reverse complement strand
CGCTGGTATCCTCTCCTGCGAAGTCCAGACTTTCCTCCCTTGTCCACATTGCATGCGGGCAACGGCGATTGCCTCTCCTACCAAACCCCCCTTCCGACCAAAAACCCCTAGGTAGCAGCCGGGGCGCGACGACGACGACGTTTTGGCGCCGATGGAGTACCTTCAAGCATTTCACTCTCAAGCCAGTAGTGAATGCGTGAGCAGTGCTCGCAAAAGACAAGCCTCTCGCCCTTGCGCACGAGATTCTCGTGCTGAGCTGTTAAGACAATATGGCAGCCGCTACAAGTCCTGTTCTCGACAGGAACGATGACTCTATCTCGCTTATTACTGAGCAGACGCTCATAGATCCAGAGGACCTCAGGATTAGCCTCTTCAGCTAACCTCGCGCGCTCCTCCTGCAGGATCCTTCCCTCTCGATTGATGAGGGAGACGGCTTCCTGAATCTCTACCTCTAAGGCCTTACTACTATCATTGGCACCTAAGAGGGTATCGCGAATAGCTTCAAGCGTCTCCTGCTCTCTCGCTAAGTGGTCTGTGAGATCGACAATTTTCTGCTCCGTGTTAACACGGCTACGCTCGGTTTCACTGATCTCTTTGGTAAGAGCATTAAACTCTTCCACTTTTTTTACGGACCCCTGCTGCCCTTCTAACCTCTTAAGCTTCTCTTCAGCATCGCGGACCTCCGCTTCGGCAAGCTTGATATCTTTTTTTGCTTCCAGGACCTCGCTCTCTTTGCGCATCAATTGCATCTCGAGATCGCGGCGAAGCTGGATGATTCTCTCCATCTCCTCCTTCCGCTTCTTTTTGAGATCCATCAAGCGCAACATGTTGAGGTCTTTCTCCTGAATCTCCAAAATGACTGTCAAGGATTGCATCATAAAGGAACACCTAAGGGTATGGAAGGGCTAAAGTAGAAACATAAGACCACGATCTGCCAGTATCTCTTACGATAGGAATAAGTCTCAAGAAAAATCGCGCTCAATGCAGGGAATAGACAAATGGCGACAATTGTGATCGGGGGAGGGACGGGCTTTATCGGATCAGCTTTAAGCCACGCCCTTAAAGAACGAGGTCATAAACTTATTCTAATCACGCGAAAAAAAGGCGGTGACTCCGGGGTCTGGGACGAGACTTTCTCTTGGGAGGCGCTTAAGCGCTCTCTCCTTCCTCCCTGCGATGCAGTTATTAATTTAGCTGGTACCCCCATTTTCGCGAGGCGCTGGTCTGAATCGTACAAGCGAGAGATTTTTTCAAGCCGGATCGATACCACTTGGTTGCTTGCTCGAGCCATCCGGCAGTCAACAGCGCCGCCAAAGCTCTTTATCTCAACATCAGCTGCCCACTACTATCCAACAAACCAGGCTCGCTCATTTGTCGAAGAGGATGCTCCTGGAGACTCCTTTCTTGCTCTGATCGCCCAAAAATGGGAAGAGGCCGCGCATCTAGCTGAAAATTCGCAAACAAGACTCGCCACGGTGCGAATTGGCCTTCCATTGAGCCGGGAAGGTGGCCTCCTGAAGCGTATGCTTCCCCTCTTTCGAGCAGGACTTGGCGGTCCAATTGGCAAGGGCTCTCAGCCCTTTCCATGGATTCATATCGATGATCTGGTCCAGCTCTTCCTCTTCATTCTCTCAAATGATGCAGCGAAGGGCCCCTTCAACGCGGCAGCCCCTGAGGCCACATCGCAACGCACATTTGCGATCTCGCTAGCAAGCCGTCTTCATAGGCCTGCCTGCTGCCCACTTCCTGCGCCTCTCTTAAAGCTTCTTCTTGGACAGCGCGCCACACTCTTGCTAGATGGCGCTAGCGTGGTTCCAAAACACGCCTTAGACCTTGGCTTTATCTTCCGTTATCCGACACTTGGAGCAGCGCTCGCCAATCTCCTCTGACGAAATGCGAGTTACAAAAATATTTATTTGCTGCTATGGGGTGGTGAAGCTATCACATTCGAGCGAGAGGAGAGACGCATGTTCACAAAGGAAAGATCCGCCAAAAAAAAGAACCCCCAATCAGAGACTGCAAATCCAAAAGAGGCAAATAAGGTCTCGCCAAATCCGGAGACACCTTCCTCAAAAGCCGCAGTAGAGCCTACAAAAAAAAAGAAACGCCAGCTGACCCGCATCGAGGTCCACTGCAATGCCGGCTTCCCGAATAATCTCTACGTGCGAGGAGAGGGGGTCGATCTCAACTGGGACCGCGGCCTCCCTCTCAAGAACGTGAGCGATGAGCTCTGGATCTGGGAGACCGAACTCCCCTTCGATAGCTGTGAATTTAAGATCCTACTCAATGACCGGCAATTCGAAGTTGGCGAGAACCACACGCTCCGATATGGCGAAACAGTCCATTGCAACCCGCTCTTTTAATCTGGCTAAAGCCTCTCTGCCGACCTCTCTTACCTTCCTGGTCTCTTTTTGGTAGGTATGGCATGATCTGAGAACTACATCAAGGGAGAGAGAATGACCTATTTACAGCGCTATTTCTACAAGGTGGCCCCTGAAGATCGCACTACCTCAGCCATCGCTTTCTTTGCCGCAATTGATGAGATTTCAAAGGTTGCACCGAGTGTCTCGTGTGCCATACTAGCCGAGCTTCGCCATCAGCGCTCCCACCTTAAGCTGATCGCATCAGAGAACTACTCATCACTTGCCGTCCAGCTGGCAATGGGGAACCTGCTGACAGACAAGTATGCAGAGGGGGTCCCCTTCCACAGGTTTTATGCAGGCTGTGAAAACGTTGATACAATCGAGTCGGAAGGGGTTGAAGAGCTAAAACTGCTCTTCAATGCCGAGTACGCTTACATACAGCCCCACTCTGGCGCAGATGCTAACCTCGTGGCCTACTGGGCGATCATCACCCAACGCGTACAAAATCAAGAGATAGAATTACTCGGAAAAAAGAGCTTAGAGGAGTTGACCGAAGAGGAGTATGAACGCATCCGAGGGCACATGATGAGCCAGAAAGTGCTCGGGATGTCGCTCTCCTCTGGCGGCCATCTCACTCACGGCTATCGCCACAACATCTCTGGCAAGATGATGCGCTCTGCCGTTTATGATGTCGACCCAAGGACTGGCCTGCTTGATTACAATCAGGTTAGGGCAAAAGCTCAAGAGGTGAAGCCCCTTATACTCGTTGCTGGCTACTCCTCCTATCCAAGGAAGATCAATTTTGCAGTCATGCGTGAGATTGCCGATAGCGTGGGCGCTGTCTTAATGGTTGACATGGCCCATTTTGCAGGACTTGTTGCTGGGAAGGTCTTCCAAGGAGAGTTTGACCCTGTCCCTTATGCAGATATAGTGACCTCAACCACCCATAAGACACTTCGAGGTCCGCGAGGCGGCTTTATCCTCTGTAAAAAAGAGTTTAAGGAGAGCGTTGCAAAGGGCTGTCCCTTAGTTCTTGGAGGCCCCCTCCCCCATGTCATGGCTGCAAAGGTTGTCGCCTTCAAGGAGGCGGGCAAGCCGTGCTTTAGGAGCTACGCAGAGAGGGTTGTAGAGAATGCCCAGGCGCTAGCTGATGAGCTGCAGGCCCAAGGAGCTCTCGTCCTAACAGGAGGGACAGACAACCATCTTGTTGTTGTCGATGTGCGGCCCTACGGATTGAATGGTAGACAGGCTGAGGGGGCACTTACTAAAGGGCGGCTGACCCTTAACCGCAATACCATCCCTAACGATCCAAATGGTCCTTGGTACACCTCAGGTCTTCGCTTTGGTACGGCAGCTCTGACAACACTTGGCATGGGGGTTGAGGAGATGCGTAGGGTAGCAAAGCTTATCGTCGCTGTATTAAAGGAGACAAAACCCGCTAAGACCGAGGGCAAGGAAGGGCGAGTTAAGACGGAGACTTCCGAAAAAATGCTATCTAAGGCGCACGACGAGGTCGCTTCCCTGCTGCGCGCCTTCCCCCTCTACCCAGAGCTAGATTTTGAGCACATGAGGGAAGCGCTTCCATTGCAAAAACAAGGAGAGATGTAATGCCTGCTGGTCCTAAGAACGAACAGTCCTTTTTTGACCTCGATGATGTGATTGAAGCAGAGCTATTGAAGGCTCGTCGCCTCTTCTTTTGCAAAGCCTTTGACGATGAGACAGCAAGAGATGTTATCCGCAAACTCTGGTATCTCGATCTAGTGGGCCCCGGGAAGCCGATCACCTTCTTTATCAACTCGCCAGGTGGCTCTGTTGATGCAGGCTTTGCCATCTGGGACCAGATTAAGCTAATCGGCAGCCCTATCACGACCGTGATCAGTGGTCTTGCCGCCTCGATGGGCTCGGTCCTTAGCCTTGCCGCAAGTCCTGGACGGCGCTTTGCCACGCCTCGCTCCCGGATCATGATCCACCAACCCGCCATCCATGGGGTTGTTCAGGGGCAGGTAACCGACCTTGAAATCCAGACAAAAGAGCTCTTAAAGACCCACCTTACCCTAGTTGAGCTCTACATGGAGGCAACGGGCAAAAGCCGCCAAGAGATCGAGAAGGCGCTCGATCGCGACACCTGGATGACAGCTGAAGAGGCCAAGCAGTTTGGCCTGATCGATCAGGTCATCACCTCTTATGAGGCCTTAAAGGTTTAGAAGTTTAGCTCGAGTATGGCTGCCAAGTTAATGGCAGCCATACTCGAGCTTAGAGGCTGGCTGAAACGATATGAAAGACGTGATCAAGTTCTCAAAATTTCAAGGGGCTGGTAACGACTTTATCATCATAGATAATCGCGATGGAAAGCTCGATAGCCTCTCCCCTTATCAGATCTCTAGGCTCTGCAACCGTCAGCTGGGAGTGGGGGCCGACGGCTGCCTTCTTCTTGAGAACTCCCCGATCGCCGATTTTCGCATGGTCCTCTTTAATTCCGATGGTTCAAAGCCTCGCATGTGTGGCAATGGTCTGCGCTGCTTTAAGGCCTACCTTACGTTGATGGGCTACACCAAGGAGAGCTACCTCATCGAGGTCGCGAGCGAGATCTATCGCGCCACAACGCTAGAGGATGGAGCTATCGGGGTCGAGATGCGCCCAGCCAAGATCCTTGCAACAGCGATGCCACTACTTGTTGAAGAAGAGAGCTTCACCTGCGACCTCATCGATACCGGGGTGCCCCACCTTGTCCTTTTCGTAGATACGCTAGACGAGGTGCCTGTTATGCGCTTAGGGCCACCTCTTCGCTCCCATAGCGCTCTTTCAAGTGAGGGGGCCAACGTCAACTTTGCCACCCTCCTCTCTCCCTATAAACTCGCCCTTAGAACTTATGAGAGAGGGGTTGAAGCAGAGACGCTCGCTTGCGGAACAGGAGCGACGGCTACCGCAATTTCTGCAGCCTTGCGCGCCAAGAGAGGCGGCCTTTATGAGGTAAGAGTCTCCTCCGGAGCGACCCTCAAAATCAATCTCACACTGGAGGGCGCCAACATCGGCGCCATTTTCATGAGTGGCCCTGCGAGCCCCGTCTTTCATGGTGAGATATCTTCGGATCATCTTTTGCAGGTGAGTTGATCTCCTAACGCTAAAACTGTTAAGCTTAAGCCTTGCCTTGCGAAGATGCCAATCCTGCCACGGTATTTAACGTTTTCATAGACCCTTTGCTCTGGATGTCTCATGTCAACAAAATATAAGACCGCTCAAAACCCGCTTATCCTCCGCTGCCACCGCCTTATGGAGGCTTTTGCAAAGTCTGGCGATGAGCGAGACTTCTACCTCGACCGTGCAGAGGGATACCTCCTCTTTGTCGACCTTGACAAGAACCAACAGGAGCTCGACGCTCTTGATGAGGAGGTGAAGAACTACCCTGACAAGTACGTTGCCATCCCAAAGCTCACCTTCTATGAGTCTAAGAAGATAATGGAAGGATTTGTGAATGAGAAGGTCTACGACATCGACACCAAAGAGAAGCTCCTTGATATCATCCAGTCAAAAGAGGCTCGTGAGAACTTCCTCGAATTTCTTTACGATCACTTGGCAGAGCTTGAGAAGTGGCAACAGTACTATCAGGAGCGGGCTCGTGTCAGGATCATCGAATGGTTAAGGGCACAGCAGCTCCAGTTCGTCTTTGAGGAGGACCTCGACCTGCCACGTGCAACTATCGAGAAGCTCAAAAAGGAACTCTTTGCAAACAAGGTTGGTCGCGATCTTGTTGCAGCTAGAAAGACACTCTCTGCGAAGGCGGCAACCTACTATTCCAACGAAGCGCTCAACCCACGTCCCAAAAGGGGCCGCCCTCCTAAGCAGGTCGCCAAAGTAGAGAATGAGCCGCAGCTAACGCAGGACTTCTACTCGATGGTCCCCCTCCCTCTCCGCCCGTTTCTCTTTGCCCCTGATATTAGCTCGTTTAGCTCCTCGATCTTCTCCTCAAAATTTGAGAGCGAGAGAGAGTCGGCCGAACAGCTAAAAGCCTCGAAGCTGAGTCCTCTGCAAAAACTCGATGAGCTCTCTCGAAAACTCGCCTCCCTCCGCTCTTTAACAGCAGGTGTTCGGACCACCCCCCTGCCGCAAAAAGATGTTGCTCCTGTTGAAGATGAGGGCGATGAGGAGCTAGAGCTTCCCACTCAGGGCGAATCTTCTAAAAAAAGCTCACAAGCCTCTGCACCCAAGAAGGCAGTTAAGAAAAAGAGCTAGAAGCCAGATCTCGCCTGCACAAATGTTATCGTTTTGATAACATTTGTGCATGGATAAAGAGAGCCGACTTTTCCAGATCGCGGAGGCCAGTGATGGCAGGCTCTTCAACCGCCCCGGTCATTATATGCGCTACTTTCCAGGAAAATAGACAAATCACTCAATTCTTTAGACAAACAGCACTTTTATCTAATGAATTCATGAAAATATTTAAAAAATAACAAGGATGATGTATTAGTTGAATTAGCGGAATTCAAGAGGGGCCATAGAGCCTAAATTAGATGACCTTTCTCTTTCTTATCTTCCTGATCGTCATTATCTTAGCCCTCTTTGGCATGCGCCTCACATCCCTTATCTTGGCCCTAATCAATCTCCTCATTGCCCTTGGTATGCTCTGGTACCATGCCACTACAACGCTGGAGGTCCTTCTATGACAACAGCTGTCCGCACCCTAAATGGCTTGCTCATGGTTGCCCTCAGTCTGATTCTTGGTGGCGCCTTCTATTTCCAGTTTGTTGAGCTTGAAAGCCCCTGTCCCCTCTGCTACCTGCAGCGCGTCGCTATGATTGGTGTTGCGATCGGGGCTCTATTAAATCTCACCCATGGCACTCGCCCCTCTCACTACGCGCTCTCTTTGATTTGGGCCCTCTTTGGAGCCGGCGTTGCCCTAAGGCAGATTGCCCTGCATGCCTGCCCCGCATTTGAGCGATTCGGTGTCCCCTTCTGGGGTCTTAGCCTCTTCACCTGGTCCTTTATTACCCAGTGTGGGGTCATCCTCTTCATTGCCATTCTCCTCTTCCTCCAAGAGCGAGCCATGTGGGATCGCCGCCCAAGAAAGTTAAACGGCTGGGAAATCTTGGCAGCCATACTCCTAATTCTCGTGACAGCTGGGAATATCGCCGCAACCTTTGCCCAGTGCTTTATCGGCCCCTGCCAAGACTAGAGTAATTGATTGGTGCTGAGCTTACGCGATGAGCTGCCGGGCAGCGATGCTTTAGCGTCGCATCGCCGCCGGAGAGCTGACTCTATTGACGCTTGCGCTCATTCTCTGTGAGGAAGCGCTTGCGAAGACGAATATGTTGAGGCGTGACCTCTACAAGTTCATCATCTTGGATGTAGTCGATAGCCTGCTCGAGTGTGAAGCGCCTTGGTGGGATAAGGATGATGTTTTCATCGGAGCCCGAGGCGCGGACGTTGGTAAGCTGCTTACCGCGAACAACGTTGACGAGGAGGTCGTTATCGCGCTTATTCTCGCCCACAATCATTCCCTCATAGACCTCATCCCCTGGGGACACAAAGAGCGTGCCACGCGGTTGCAAGTTGAAGATCGAGTAAGCGGTTGCCTTTCCTCCACACATCGAGACAAGAGACCCAACCTTGCGCCCTGGTAGGGTTCCTTTCCAGGGCTCAAAGTGGTCAAAGATCGATGTGAGAATACCTTCACCGCGAGTCATTGTAAGAAAGTCATTGCGATAGCCCATGAGACCGCGGGTCGGCATCATGAACTCCATTGCAGTGATATGAAACTCGTTGGTCATCAGATGCATGAGTTCCCCCTTTCTGCGGGAGAGCTCTTCGATTACAGAGCCAGAGTGCGCTTCTGGAACCTCAACATAGACGCGCTCCATCGGCTCGCATCGCTGACCCTCAATCTCACGGACGATGACCTGGGGCTTGGAGATGCTAAGCTCATACCCCTCTCGTCGCATGGTCTCAATCAGAATCGAGAGGTGAAGTTCACCGCGCCCTGATACTTGGACAGCATCCTGCGAATTCGGACTTGGTTCAATATGATAGGTGATGTTGGAGCGCCGCTCTCGCTCTAGCCGCTCCCGAATCTTATGCATGGTGACATGCGGGCCATCACGTCCTACAAAGGGGCTGGAGTTGACCATCATCTGGATGGAGACAGTCGGTGCTTCAATCTCAATTGGAGGAAGCTGTACAACGGCGTTGCGATCGCAAAGAGTATCCCCAATTGTGACATCAGCAATTCCCGCAAGTGTGACGATATCACCAACGCCTGCCTCCTCAAACTCAACCTTTTGCATGCCAAGGTAGCCATTCAAGCGGGTGATACGAGCAACGACCTCTTTCCCCTCTTTATCAACATGTACAATGCTGTCTCCGCGCTTAACAATTCCCTGAAGGACTCGCCCTGTTGCCTGACGCCCCGAAAAGTCATCATAAGCGATCGTCGAGACCTGCATAAGAAAGGGGGCATCGATCTCGCCAGGAGGTGGGTCAACCGCCTCGATAACAAGATCGAATAGAGGCTGCATCGACTCCTTCGGATCATCTATCTTTCGCATAGCATAGCCATTCAGAGCCGAGGCGTAGGCGTGAACAAAGTCGAGCTGCCAATCGCTTGCTCCAAGCTCCACAAAGAGATCGAATGTCTCGTTCAAAACACGGTCGGGATCGGCATGC
>JAKBAF010000027.1:7817-9147 GCA_021809305.1 bacterium | reverse complement strand
CCTGCGTGTGCCCCGCATCGAGGGTCTCCCCCTCAAGCTTGATCACCAAAACTCCATCGCGCATCTCTTCACTAATGTCCATCCTTAATCCTTTAGCACGTGTGTTCTTAAAAAGCCGGAGACGATTCCACCCTGAGGGAGAGCGTTTAGCCACATAGGAGACCCGGTCGACAAGCTCGCCCATAATATAGAGACCATAGCCTCCAGCTCGCTCTCCTGAGAGATCGAGCGATGAGACGCGCGAGGGGTCAAACGGGGCGCCCTGGTCGGCCAGTTCGATAAGGATTCCACCGTCTGTTACTTCGGAGCGAACCTCAATTCGCCTATTTGGCGCAAGGTGGTAGCTGTGTTTTACGATATTTGAGAAAGCCTCATTAACAGCTAGCTGGAGGCGCTGCACAGTCTCATCAACCCCAGTGGGCAGGTCGCTACAGGCTCTCTTCACAAATTCGCGCGCAGCCCCAAGCTGGGACATATTGCTGATGAAGGCCGCCTCTCGAACGCGCCCTCCACCTTCAACACTGCTTTTTGCCACATTGATAGCGATTAGGATTTGAGAAGCGCAATCGCTCTGCCCACCTGAAAAAGCTAAGAGCGCACGCTCTATCTCCTCAATAAGGGAAGAGGCGCTCTCGCGGCTGCGAGCAACAAGCTCTGCCAACCGATGCGCCCCAAATAGCTCACCTCTCATCGAGGCTCTCTCTTCGATCCCCGGCGAATAGAGAAGGCAGCGATCTCCATGATGCAATGGGACCTCAACCTCCTCAATCTCGCCAATTTGGTTAACTCCTCCAATTCTTGGCTCTGAGGAGAGGGGCTGAGCGAGCCGTCTAATGCGACCTGTTGCGTTGTGAACAAAAATGGAGTTGCAGCCTCCGCAATCAACGCAACTAACAGACATTTTTTGAAAATCAAATCTAACGTAAAAAAGAGCAAGCTCAACCTTCAGTTGCGAAAGCCTCTCCCCTACTTCTTGGCCAAGGCGTACAACGATCTCTTTGGGCTCAAGGAGCTCTTCCTTCCACGCCCCTCCGCTCTTAACTGCCTTGATAGCCTCAAGTGGAAGCGCTAGCCGCAAAAGGTGGCACTTGGTTGCCATGGCGCCAAGAAGCGCCTCCTCCTCCTCCCCAACAACCTTCCCAATCACCACATCAAGGAGGTGGGGCGATGGAAGGTAGAGCTCATAGAACTCTCCTCCCGCCTCGCTTTTCTCACTGACACCCTGGGAAGAGTGGGCAGAATGGGCACACTCGGCCCCTTCGAGAGATCCGTTTAGGTGGCCGAAAAGAAATTCTGTCTGGATCTTTCCCTTCACCGCTATACTGCTCTC
>JAKBAF010000027.1:7343-7807 GCA_021809305.1 bacterium | reverse complement strand
TCAACTAAATCACAGGCCTTGGCCATTCCGCAGATTCTACCCACTTGACGTTAATGTCAAGGAAAAGTTTAATCCCCCTCATGGATGAGATCGATGACACAGATCGGCAAATGACCCTGATTGATCGCGCTAGAGCCGTGTGGGAGGGTATTAAGTCCAATGCTGGCCCCGATGTTATCATTGTCTCCACCTCAAACAAAGAGAGGCAAGCTTTTTGGGAGAGACACCTTGAGTCCCTGCGAGGAGTCACCTATAGGTCAGATGCTCATCTCCTTGTTATCTCAGAATCGGCAGGCGCTCTTGGCAACGGCCTTGGCACCCTCTTTGCTCTGGAGGCCGCGCAAAGCCACGCCCGCCGCCACCTCAACATTGACCTAATGGACTATTTCGAGCCATCAAAGGCGATCTTTCTCTTCCACACAGGGGGAGAGGGGCGGCGCCTCCTTCCCCTTACAGCCATGGAA
>JAKBAF010000027.1:0-7333 GCA_021809305.1 bacterium | reverse complement strand
ACGATAAAGGGGCGGTGAAACTGCCTATGCGCCTTAAGGGTTGCGATGGAGAGACAACTGCAACACTGCTTGATTTAGCTATTGCCACAAGCAGTCTGTTTGCCGGATCCCTAAAAGGCAGGCTCTCGGTCTTCTGGTCCGACCAGCTTATCCTTCCCATCGTTTTCCAAGAGGCAACAGCTCCCATCGCTATCTTTGGAATGGAGCTCGAGGAGACAGATGATCTTACAGACTATGGACTGCTAACTCGTGATAGAAACGGCAACCTCATGCTCCTTGAGAAGCCCTCTCCCCACCTTCTCGCAACCCTTGCAATGCGTGATATTACCGCTACTCCAAGACCCATTGCAAGAAGCCTCGGCTCCTTCTCGATAACCCGCGAGGTCCTAGAAGAGCTAACTGCTCTCTTCAGAGCAGAGCTCGAGGGTCTCTCTTCGAAATTGGGAAGCGATACCCACTTCTGGATGCCGCTCTCTCTCGATGAGGAGTCCTACGCTCTCGCGATGGAGGAGCAGGGCATTGCACGCCCCACCGCTCTCTCCCACTGGATGCGCCTTAACCCACTAAGGGAAAAGATTGGGTCTCTTGGCCTAATCGATGTTGGTAAGAGCAGCCTTGTCGCAGATTTTGGCCGGATCGATCGCTATATGAGCTCACTCCAACTCCTCACGGAGGCCTCTTGCGCCGGGAAGGCCCTTCGAGCCCTCTTTCGCGCAAACGAGCCCCCTCTGCAGCAGGCGCGAGGAAAAACGCCACACAGCAGTGAAGAGCTCTCATGGGTTAAGGAGTCAAAAATTGGCCCAGGAACTGTCCGCAAGAGCGTCCTGTTTGGGGTAAAGGCGAGCGAAATCTCCTCCGAAAGCTCCATTATTATCAACTGCCAAGCACCACAAATCACGGCAAACAACGCTCTCCTCTATGGTCTATCACGGGAGAGCCCTATTATGGCAACAGAGGCAGCAGCCACGTGCTCCCCTCCACTCTCTCCCCGTAACAACAGTAACCCTGTCCCCCATCACCTAGAGGAAGAACCATGCATCGCATCCTAAAAGCGCTAAAGCCCCTCCCGCTACTCTGCCTATCCTGCATCCTCCTAACAGGCTGCCATAGTAAAGAAAAGGCGAAATCAACCCCTTCCAAGGAGAGGGCCTCACGAGATGTACCGGCGAAAGATCAACCTCCCTTTGATGCCGTGGGCGTCTGGCAGATTACCGCAGCAGATGGCAAGGAATACTTTATCACACTCGCACCTGAGGGCGCCGCTGCCCAATTCACATCGACTGCAAGCGATCGAATCGGACGCTGGGAGCCTGTTGGTAAGAAGATCTACATCTTCTGGAGCGATGGCTCCACCGCCGTCCTCGCTGAAGAAAATGGAAAAATTATACGAAGTTCCTACGGCGCAGATGCCTCCCCACAAGGTCAATCGCATGATCGCGCTAAAGCTACTAAGATCAAGGGTGCTAGCAAAAAAGATGGGGCGTCTGCAAAGCGCGAAAATGCCACCTGGGGTCAATGGGTCATCAGATCCGGCTGCGACAAGGTTACCTCCCTCCGGAACGAACCGCCCGATGGAGCTTAAAGAGGATAATCCCTCGTGAAACAGGGGCGCAGGTAGATCCTACGCTCCGCTTCAAACGGTATCTGGTTCTTTACTCTCCTCCTCTTGCCTCAATTTGCGGGTGGTCGCTAAAGGACGCCGCATCATGATGCACGTATATGTATCGCCGGTCCATTCGGTTGGCTACATCCTTAATTTCCGATCGTAATTCGGTTCGGGTGAGCACAATTTCCGCTCTCATTTCATTCCGAACCGCTTCAATCTTGGTGTCCAACCTATCTAATCCGCTCTCGATTTTGGCGTCTAATCTATCTAGTCCGCTGTCGATTTTGGCGTCTAATCTATCTAGTCCGCTGTCGATTTTGGCGTCTAATTTGGCTGCATTGGCATCAATTTTAGCATCTAACTTATCTATGCGATCGCAAATTTTATCTATGCGCTCACAAATTTTATCTATGCGATTGCCAAGCGCTTTGTGTGATTCCTTCGATTCTTTCCAAATAAGCCATGCAGCCACAATCACTACTGCAGGACTAATCAATTCACGTAGCCAGTCCATCACCTATCTCCGTTCGTTCACCTAATCATTATTATACGATACGCCTTACTTGCATGCTAGCATATTTCAGATAAAGAGCCGTTAGTCCATCCAAAGCGTTGCACGCTTCTAAAATGGAGCTCTTTTACGGATTAGCTTTTGCAGCTGTTAGGATCTCGTAGCCGGAGGGTGTGATAAGAATGGTATCTTCAAGACGCACGCCGCCAATCCCTGGCAGATAGATGCCAGGCTCAATGGTAACGACCATATTCGCCTGCAGGACAAAGGCGTCGCATTGGGGCGAGGATCGGAGAGTAGGATGCTCGTGGATCTCAAGGCCCACACCGTGGCCCAGGGAGTGGGTGAAACTCTCGCCGTAGCCCATCTCCTCGATAAAAGACCTAGCCGCCTTATCGATGCTACCAGCTGTTGCACCGGGGCGCAAAAGGGCAAGTGCATTGTCAACAGCCCCCTTTACGATGGCGTAGATCTCTTGGATCTGATCAGGCGGGGAGCCAAGACAGGTGACCCGAGTAAGATCAGACTGATACATTCCCTTTTGGACACCGCAATCTAAAAGAACGACCTCACCCGGGACAAGTGGTGTGTCGGTTGGCCGATGGTGGGGCTCGGCGCTATGTGGACCAAAGGCCACAATTGGCTCAAAGGAGAGGCGCTCTGCCCCCTCTTTTAGCCAGAAGATCTCAAGCTCTCGAGCGATTGCTCTCTCTGTAACCCCCTCGGCAACCAAGTTAAAGGCATACGCCTGGCCTTGCGCTGCAAGAGCGCATGCCTCCTTGATAGAGGCGATCTCTTCGGGCCCCTTGATTGCACGAAGCTGACGCATAAAGTGGTCAAGGCCAATAAGCTCCTTACCGGGCGCGCTCTCTTTGAGCCTCTCAAAAGCGTGATAGGTGGTGGTAGTGCTGTCGAACCCGAAGGTGTGAGCGGAGATAGCCAGTAGGTAGTCCTTAAGGGCATCGCCCTTTAAGAGAGAGGTTGGAAAGGGGGAGTCAAGCTGCGCCTTCCCGATGTATCTTCCATCAACTAAGAGGTGGCAGCCCTCTGATGAGATAATCAATTGGCCAGCTGAGAACTTCAAGCCAGTAAGGTAGTAGAGATCGCAGGCGCCTTCGACGAGGAAGGCATCGAGCTCGCGCCGCTTCAGCTCCCCTTGGAACCGCTCAGCTCTTTTGTGGTAGATGTGGTGGGGGGAGAGAGTGTCCATGATCTTACTCTAATACAACAGCTATCCATTTTTTACGACTTAGCCAATTACTCAAGCTCGTTTCCGCCGCGTTTGCGATTCTATAGCCAGCGGTTAAAGTGCTATTGAGTGGAGTATCCGCCAGTTATAGAATCGCAAACGCGGCGGAACAACACAAAGAAGACGCAATAATATGAACATCAGATGCTTAGAAACCAAAAATTCCGCCTCCCTTAGCCGAGCGCGAATTTTCGTGCGATTTCGGCAAGCAGCAGTCGATAGAAGATAGGCTGGCCTTGGGGGCCATGCATGGGAGGGCCGGCGGCAAAGAGTGTTCCAAGGAGAGCCTTAGCGCTCTCATCTGTCAGGTTGACAGGGCGGGCTGCGCCCCGGCTTGCTGCAAGCGCAATACGACGCTCCCTTGCAAAGAGTTCTGCAGCGTTAGCGCAGTGCTTAAGATGGGAGGCGAGCTCTGGAAGGAGCTGGGAGAGATCGCCAGCATCTAAGTGCTCAGGGAGCGCATCGATGAGAAAGGTGGTGCCACCGAGCGGGCGTATCCCAAAGCCGCAAGTTTCGAGCAGCGAGAGGCTCTCCTCAATGATTAGCGCCTCTGCCGGCAGGAGGTCAACTGTTACTGGGATGAGTAGCATCTGCGCCTCGCCTCGCCCTCGTTTCTCCACTAGACAAATCATGCTATCAAAGATAAGCCTTGCTCTCGCGGCTGCGGCATCAAGGATAAGGAGAGTACACCCTTCTGTTCCACCTTTAGAGAGCGTCTCAAAGTGAGGGGAGAGCCATTTATCATCCAGGAGGATGTAGTGGCCAAGTATGCCGATAATGGCCGATTTGGGCTCAAAAAGGGCGGAACCAAGAGAGGGAGGGGAATCCTGCTCGTCTACTCTCACCCGGGTCTGCACGTGAGCCTGCGCTCGGGCCAAAGGGGTGAGGGCAGAGGAGATGGGCTCTCTTAATGGGCTGGCATTGATCGAGAAAGGGCCCCCGATCCGCTCCCAAGGGAGTGGACTTGAGGAAGGGGTCTCCCCTGAAGGTAGAGTCTGATCCTCCCAGGGGAGGGGGGCATTAGGAGACGGGGCGGGGCCATCTAAGGCGATACCAACCGCTCGCATGATGGCTCCTCTTAAGCTACTCTCGGAGGCAAAGCGGACCTCACGCTTCTGGGGATGGACATTCACATCAACAAGGCCCTCTCGCAGATTAAGATGGAGAACAAAGAGGGGAAATCGACCCGCAGAAATCCGTGTACCAAACCCCTCTCTTACCGCCTCCGTGACAAGGCGTGAGAGAACGGGGCGCGCATTGACAAAAAGATAGCCCCCAGCCCGTGTTGGGCGGGTCATCTGAGGCCCCGCCAGATAGCCCTGGATGGAGATCTTACCCTCATCGCACTGCAGAGGGATCATCGATGAGAGAAGGTCGGTACCGAGCATGCTTGCTATGCGCAAGGCGAGCGCCTCAGAAAAGGGGGCGTTGTAGTTACTCACGGGAGCAAAGAGGATCCGCTCCTGCTCCTTAAAGAGCTCGAAGCGAACAAGGGGGTGGGCTAGGGCTAGTTGGGTGACAATTTTACAGATCTCTCCACTTTCGTGGGCAATCGATTTTTGGAACCGCTGCCTGACAGGAGCGTTGTAAAAAAGAGAGCGGACCTCAACTGCTGTTCCCCTAGGGCGGGCATAGGAGGTGCAATTGATCACCTTGCCTCCCTCAATTGTCACCGAGCGGCCGGCTCCCTCATCCCCCGCTGTCGCTGTCGTTAGGTTGAGCTTTGAGATAGCGGCAATTGAGGGTAGGGCCTCTCCTCGAAATCCCATCGTTGCAATGGCGGCGAGATCTCTCGCTGTCTTTAGTTTTGAGGTAGCGTGGCGCTCAAAGCAGAGCAGCGCATCATCCCCTGACATGCCGCACCCATTGTCGACAACGCGCAACAGACCGCGCCCACCAGAGCTAAAATGGATCTCAATTTCAGTAGCCCCCGCATCTAAGGCGTTCTCTACGAGCTCCTTAATAACTGAGGCCGCATTTTCTACCACCTCTCCTGCAGCTATCTGATTGATCGTTAGTTCATCTAAGACTCGAATGCGACAACTCATTGATAAGGCGCTCCTCTCTTCCAAGGGTATCCTTATACCATCCCTCTTCGATTTTCTTAAGGCTAATAGCTTTTTTCCTTTAGATCGCGAGGGGGTTGCAAATAATCACAATTTATTATAAATTAATATTAGAGACATTAGATTTTAATCTATAATTAACAATAGGCTCTATTATGAGTAACCTTTCCATTCCAAAGAGTTCTTCTGATCCCGAGATGGAAGGCTCGTATACCAAGGGGTACCAACTCTTTGAAACGGGGAAGTACCAGGAGTCAGCGCAGATCTTTTCTGAATTAGCCCTCTCCTGCCCTGCAATTAAAGAGGTGTGGGTTGCCCTCGCCGTCTCTCAGATTCGAGCCAAGGAGAGCGAGGAGGGGATCAGGGAGGGGCTAAATGCCTTCCGCAAGGCGAGTCGCCTCGACCCAAGCGATCCGGAGCTCCACTACTACTCCGCTCTCTGCTACATGAGCTTGGGTCAGGGGGAAGAGGCTTCAACTGCTCTCGAACAAGCCCTTGAAACAATTGTTGAAAGAGAGGCCTCCCCTGAGGATGAGCGCATTATCACTCTTAAAGAAGAGATTATAACATTTTTGAATGAACTCGCAGGAGAGAACCATGGTTGAGATGACCGATTTTTCATCCGGCACCACATCTATTCAGTTTGCAACAGATCGCAATCGAGACTTCTATGCCAACCTTGGGAGGGACCTCCCAAAGTCGCTCTTTGAAACTTGCAAGGAGCTTCCCAAGAAGGCTCTTGGAGTCGCGATGGAGCATAAGTGGAAGGTCTTAGGGGGCCTTATCGCAATTGTTGCTCTGACCGCGGCCTCCTACTACACACGCCAGTGGCTCCTTGCCGCCCACCCTGCCTATCTCAAACACAACTGGATGGTAAAGGTCATCACCTTTCCAGCTGAGATCTTTGATGCTGGCTACAAGGCAGTTACTTGGTCGTCACACAACTACTTCGCAATTCCGCTACTTGTTATCTACAAGCCTATTGAGTGGCTCTGGAATAAGATCGTTCCCGAAGGGCTTAAAATCCCAATCTTCTCCTTCTTTGACCCGGCCGCCATTCCTTCAGCCCAAGCTCTTGCCGAGATCCAAAAGCTCAAGGAGTCAGGAGCGCTGAGCGAGGAGGCATTGGCAGAGGTTTTACGGAAGCACAACCTTGTTGCAGTTGTTGTCTCAAAAGATATCGCCGTTAAATTGCAGAAGAATAAGCTGCTTGCAGCCTCTCTTCTTGATGCCAATGCTGCTCAGAAATTTACAGGGTTCTTTGACCCAGCACTCGGTAAGCAATTCGGAGGGGCAGCGTCTGTGCTTCTTGTTGACCCGGCAACAGCTGCCTCTCTTCAAAGCCAGGGCTGTGCCATTCAGTTGACAGTCGCTCAATCACTTGATGTGGTAATCAACCAGACAAACGCCAAGCTCCCATCACTTAATAGCCTCTATGAGCTTCCCGATGCCTCCTTCAGCAGGTTCAACCGCCTTGACTTCTCTAAAGTCCGCCACCTCCCCTCGAACTTTTTCCCTGAGTTTAACTACACGCTTATCAAAGAGTCTGGCCTGTTTGAAATTCTTCTCCTCTGGTCTGGGCCTTACAGCGCCGCCGCCGCATGGAGAGGTGAGAGCTTGATCTAGCCGCTCACGCGCGGGGGCTGGTCAAAACTCTGAACAGTTAATGGCTTTTCTGTGTTAAACTTCCCTTAAAACACAGCCCTCGTTGCGGCAAGCTTTGCATAACATGAGATCTACCCTAGGAATGCTCCAGGACCTATTTGAGGGCGTAGAACCCCGGGTTACGCTTCGCTCACCCGGGGCTAAGGTCCGGCACACCCTTCCGGTGTGCTCGTGTGGAGCAACCACCTCTAGAGGAAATTTTCTCTCCAGAGCTTCCTTTGCAAAATACACCCAAA
>JAKBAF010000026.1 GCA_021809305.1 bacterium | reverse complement strand
CGGGCGAGGGGGCGGCTTATCTGCAAACGGTGCAGACAGCCACGCCCGTCACAACCGTGGTCACGGTTGTCACCGAACTCCTGAAGGAGACGGAACGGATATTGTAGCTGTTTACTTGTTGCATTAGCTCGCTGCTCGCCCGAATAGTTTAGAACTTAAGCGCCATTATACCACATTGGCCCATATCAGGTCAAATTAGAGAGAGTAGCCCAAGATTGTGACAAGAAGGGTGGCAACAAATGGAACTTTAATGGGTCGCAGGTTGTAGAGCTTGTAGCTGATGTTGGCAACGCAAAGAACGATGATGGCGGGATAGGAGATTCGCAGAAGCGGCTCTAAGATCTTAGCGATGCCCGTGAACCCAAGACAGGAGATACAAAGAGCGCAGGCAAGTGTGGCGCCGAGAGCGGCCAGCTCTCCTCCGCGCTCTTTAAAGAGATTCTCCCTCACAAAGGTTGTGCAGACGATCACTTGGGAGATGACAGTTGTAAGGCACGCAAGGGCTACGGCAAAACAGGCTATGACCCCGCCAGCAGGCCCGAGGAGCTTGAGTGAGACGGCCCGGATTGCCTCTTCCCGCGGAACCTCCCCGCCGAGGGCGTCGGCATGAAAGGCGCCGACAAGAATTAAGCCGATATAGACAACCGAGAGCAAGACCATCGCAAGCAGGCTCGCCCTTAGTGTGTTGCGAATCAGTACGCGATCCCCTCCCTCGCCTCCTTTCTTCTTGTCCTCAAGGTAGTTAAGGACAAGGCTCCCATAAAGGAGGCCGGCAAAGAGGTCGAGCAGAGCATAACCTAGATCTAACCCTTCAAAGAAGACCTCACGCGAGGAGTGAGAAGTGGTGAGAATCCCATGAGGAGCAGTAACACCTAGAGCAATAATTATCCCAAGAGATAAAAGAAGAAGAGGGGTAAGGACGGCTCCTAAAATATTTAACACCTTGTTTTTCTTCAGAACAAAGAGTGCAATAATAAGGCAACAGGCTGCGGCAAAGAGTGGAAATGAGAGGTCGAAAAGGTAGGGCTTCAGGGTCGCATAGGAGACAATTAGAAGCCTGGGAGTGGCGCCCAAAGGTCCAAGAAGTAGCACAAGGAGCCCATACACCACAACTCCTGGCCCCCTTCCGATCCGAGAGAAAAACGCCTTAGTATCGCAGCGGTACAAGATGATGGCAAAGAGGCCGATAAGAGGGAGAATGCAGCTTGCGAGAAGAAAACCAAGCGTGGCTGAAGTGAGCCGACTCCCAGCAAATTCCCCCAAGAGGACAGGAAAGATGACGTTGCCGCCACCAAAGAACATGGAAAAGAGGGCAAGCCCTGCAATGACGGTTTTAGAATAATGTTTTTTCATTTGGCTTGCTCCCCACCGAAAAGAGAGCTGCTTGCTCGCAACTCACTGCTTGGCGAGTATCCTGGTTTTTTTCCTACTTTGCAACAGGCAGCTCATGAGTGATCTATCTCAGCAGACCTCTTCCCATCCATGGCAAGCTTTCGGCATTGATGAGGTGATGGAGCTCGTTGGCAGCGGGCCGGAAGGGCTGACAGACGATGAGGCTGCCTCCAGGCTCGCAAGCAGAGGGAAAAATACCCTCCCTCCGCCAAAGAGACGAGGTTCTCTCAAGCGCCTCGTTCTCCAGTTTCATAATATGTTGATGTATATTCTTATCGCTTCGGGCATTACTACCCTTGCAATGGGGCGTTTCGTTGATAGCGGAGTTATCTTTGGGGTGGTTCTTATAAATGGTCTCATCGGCTTTCTTCAGGAGGGCAAGGCGGAGAGGGCACTTGATGCGATCCAATCACTCTTAGCTCCTCAAGCAATGGTTGTGCGAGGAGATGAACAAAAATCAATTCCAGCAACCAATCTTGTTGTTGGTGACCTTGTAATTCTCCAAGCCGGAGATAAAGTTCCGGCCGATCTTCGTCTAATTCAAGAAAAGAGCCTTCGGATTGATGAGTCCATTCTCACAGGGGAGTCGGAGCCGATAGACAAGCAGGCAGAGCCTGTTCTCGATACGGCTTCTCTACAAGAGAGGGTCTGTCTTGCCTTTTCAGGGACCCTTGTTACCCATGGCGGTGGCCGAGGTGTTGTTATTGCAACAGGCCCTGAGACAGAGATTGGACGCATCAGCCACCTACTTGAAGAGATTACGGAGCTGACTACACCGCTTTTGCGCCAGATTGCCCACTTTGGTCGCGTTCTAACAATTATTATTATATCTTTAACGCTATTCATCTTTCTTTTTGGGTTTTTCGTTCGCCATTTCACCCTGCTTGAAACATTTATTGCGGCTGTCAGCTTTGCAGTTGCAGCCGTCCCCGAGGGGCTACCAACAATTATGACCATCGCCTTAGCAATTGGCGTCGAACGAATGGCAAAACGCGGCTCCATCATCCGACGTCTTCCTGCGCTCGAGACATTAGGGTCTCTTAACGTGATCTGCTCAGACAAGACAGGGACCTTTACCTACAACAAGATGACGGTGCGCTCCATCATCACGTGCGACCGCTCATATGAGGTTGGGGGTGCCTCCGATATCGCGTATGGCAGTTTTCACTCTTCCGGGAAGGAGATTCTCCCTGAAGGAGATCTCGCTCTTCAAGAGATCTGCCGCGCCCTTTTGCTTTGCAATGAAGCGGGTTTGCAAGGAGAGGGACGGGAGCTCCGGGCGCATGGTGATCCAACCGAGACGGCACTGCTTATGGTCGCGCTGAAGGCGCATCTAGATCTTGAATCTGAGAGAGAGTCAGCCCCAAGACTTGACTCGATCCCTTTTGAATCCAGCCACCGGTTTATGGCCACACTCCATCACGACCACGCGGGCCACCATTTTATCTATATCAAAGGGGCCCCGGAAGAGATTTTTGCTATCTGCACCTCGGAGCGGATTGCAGGAGCAGATCGGCCCTTCCATCTTACTTTTTGGGAGGAGGCTCTTCGCTCTTTGGGCTCTCGAGGGGAGAGGGTCTTAGCTGTTGCTTTTGCTCCTTGCGTAACAGGCCATAGCACCTTGAGTTTTGCCGATGCCAATGAAGGCTACACTCTTCTCGGACTCTTGGGTCTTATCGATCCACCTCGAGAGGAGGCCATTCTCGCCCTCCAAAAGTGCAAGACAGCAGGCATTGCCGTTAAGATGATCACGGGGGACTCGCCCATTACTGCGAGCGCGATTGGGCGAGAGCTTGGAATTGAGAATTTTGAGCACCCCTTAACAGGTGAGGAGATCGCGCTTATGTCCGATGGGGAGCTAGCAGAGGCGATCTCAAGGCGAGATATCTTTGCCAGGGCTACCCCGGAGCATAAGCTGCGCATTGTCCAGGTCTTGCAGGCGCAGGGCAACGTTGTAGGAATGACCGGTGATGGAGTTAATGATGCGCCGGCGCTAAAGCAGGCAGATGTTGGCATCGCCATGGGCATCAAGGGGACCGAGGTGGCCAAAGGTGCCTCCGAGATGGTCATCACAGACGATAACTTCGCCTCCATTATTAATGCCGTGGAAGAGGGGCGCTGTGTCTATGACAATATCAAGAAGTCGATACTTTGGGGACTGCCAACAAACGGCGCTCAGGCGCTTATGATCCTCTTTGCCCTCCTCTTTGAGGACGTACTACCCATCACCCCTATCCAGGTGCTATGGGTCAACCTTGTCACATCTGTTACCCTCGGTATCTCCCTTGCCTTTGAGCCTAAGGAGGCGGGCCTGATGACGCGGCCGCCAAGAGACCAAAAGAGCTCAATACTCTCTCTTTTTCTTGTCTGGCGCGTTGCAATTGTCTCTATCCTTATCGTAGCGGCCTCTTTGGCTCTCTTTATGCTGCGTCTGCGGACGGGGCACGATATCGATCTAGCACGCACCACGGCTGTCAATACACTGACAATGACTCAGGTCTTCTATCTTCTTAATACCCGCTCCATTTATGAGGGAGCCCATAAAAGGCGCGGCCGTTTTGATAACCCTTATGCCTTTGCGGGCATAGCGGCTGTTATCCTTCTCCAAATTCTTTTTACCTATCTACCTTTGATGAATAAGCTCTTTCACACAGCTCCGATCGACTTAATTGACTGGCTGCAGATCATAGGCGCCTCTCTTGCGATCTTCTTTATTGTCGAAATTGAAAAAGTGATCTTTAGGCGCTTTCTCAAGCAATAAAATCCGCTCGTTACTATTTAAAATATTTATATTGCAATACCGTATTGTCCCGCATATAAAAAAGAATTAATGAGAATGGGGGTAAATCGACCCCTTTTCGAGGGCGGGGGAAGTTTTATGGGGTTGCAAAGGCTACTATTTCTTTTTGTTGTTGGCCTTTTTGGGAGCCTTCCGCTATGTGCAGCTCCAACCCACGACAGCCTCTCTACCCACGATATACACCGGGTCATGGATCGCCTTCTCGACTACCACGTCGAGGTTCGCAGCCTTTCAGGTGAGGTACTGCGCCGCTCATACGAGGTCTATATCGATCAATTTGATCCACAGAAGATCTACCTTCTAGAGGAAGAGGTGGCTCCCTATCTTCTGGCAAGTAGCGAAGAGCTCGAAAGTTCTCTTATTCGCTACCAAGCCTCAGATTTTAGCGACTATGAAGCGCTCAATCAGCTCATCACCTCAGCCATCTACCGGGCAAGAAGCTGGCGCTACAGCCTCGCTAATGAGGCAAGACCAGGGGTTGCTGCCAGCCATACAAGAAGAGATCCACGCCTGCGCGGCCCTTCCGCTTTTGCCAAGAATGAAGAGGAGCTTCGAGTTCGGCAGCGCAACCATATGGCAAAATTTGCTGAGCGCCAGATCAAGCCAGAGGAGGCCGCTCTTGATCTCGATGGAGCCCTTCAAATTACCTGGGCGCTCTATGAGAAGAAGGCCTCCTCACTTGAGAATCCCTACCTCTTCCGCGACTCTCGAGGCAACCCTCTCGATCAGAAGGAGCGCGAGCATCTACTCGTCTTACGCACCCTCAAGGCGCTGGCCAAGAGTCTCGATTCACACACTGCCTATTACAGCCCACAAGAGGCTTACCAGATGAAGATGCAGCTTCAGCGTGCCTTCGTTGGCATTGGGGTTGTTCTAGAGGATGGCATCGGTGGGGTTGTTGTCGCTCGAGTGATAAAGGGGGGGCCTGCCGATAAGTCAGGAGAGCTTAGGGTGCAAGATCGCATTGTAGAGATCGAGGGGAGATCCATTGCGGAGGACTCCTTCGAAGAGGTCTTAGAGAGGCTTCAAGGCCCCAAAGGCTCCTCAATTCGGCTCGGGGTTGTTCGCAAAGGCCAGGTGGAAGGGGATGTGCGTCGCATCGCCTTAATGCGCGAGGCTATTACCCTTGATGAGACAGGCTTTGGCGCCACCTATGAGTACTTTGGTGAGGGGATTATTGGTGTTGTCCGTCTTGACTCTTTCTATGAGGGGAGTAATGGCCTTTCTAGTGAGCGTGATGTCCGCCACGCCGTCCGTGAATTTAAAAAGAGAGGCAAGGTCATCGGCCTCGTCCTCGACCTGCGCGGTAACCTTGGTGGATTTCTCTCTCAGGCCGTGAAGGTCGCGGGGCTCTTTATCACAAATGGGGTCATCGCCATGTCCAAGTACTCAGACGGTGTTGAGGTCTACTTCCGCGACATCGACGGACACGCCTACTACGATGGGCCTCTTGTCATACTGACCTCAAAGGCCTCTGCTTCGGCTGCAGAGATCGTTGCCCAGGCGCTACAGGACTATGGCCAAGCGGTCGTTGTCGGCGATACCCGCACCTACGGAAAAGGCTCCATCCAGCACCAAACCATCACAGACGATAATGCTGACACCTTCTTCAAAGTTACGGTGGGTCGCTACTACACGGTCTCTGGCAAATCAACGCAGATCACCGGCGTTCAGGCTGATATTGTTGTCCCCACCCTTCTTGCGGAAGAGCCACTCGGAGAGGAGTTCCTTGAATACCCTCTTGCTGCGGATCAGATCGCCCCTGCTTTTGAGGATACTCTCCAGGATTTAACGCCGGGAGTTCGTCAATGGTTTGTTAAATACTACCTCCCTACCCTCCAAAAGAGAAAGACTGTTTGGCAAGTCCTTCTTCCCTCTCTGCGAAAAAATAGTGAGCATCGGCTAAAGACTAACCGCAACTTTCAGCTCTTTCTCCAAGTTATTCAAAATGAAGAACCCACACTCCAAAGTCGCCTCCTGACGCATGGCCATACAGCTCCTGCCTATGGCTTGCAAGATCTCCAACTTGAAGAGTCGATCAATATCTTAAAGGACATGATTTTCCTTGAGTCTACCGTCGCTCCGGAAGAGGCGGTAGCTGAGGGGGTCGCTCTGTAAAAGGGCGACCTCTCTCCTTGAACTCTTGTCTAATTCACAATATTTTATTTGGGTGAGGTAAAGCCGGCAAACCAGAGGTTTGCGCTCGTACACAGGGCACAGGAAACTAAAACGATTTTTTGGATATCATGGTGGGCACGGGAGTGCCCAAAACCAAAGCTGCACGGGAGTGCAGCACTCCAAACCTGAGCTTACGGCAAGGATATGTAGCAGCAGGCTCCGATGTGGAGTGCGCACTCCCGTACCGCTTTGGTTCCGGCCACGCCTGTGGCCATCACAATCCATGTGATATGGGCGTACAAAAATAGCAGATCCGAAGCGGGGTGCTGGATAGCCCTCTACAGAGATATCCAAAAAATCGTTTTAATTTCCTGCGCCCTGGTTTAAGCTACCTGATGCAAGCGCAGCAAAGAGATCATTGAAAGCCCTCTTATGATGGCCGGTCTTACCCTCTTTTAACTTCTCGGCTATCTGAAGCAGGCTAATCGCGTTTATGCCGACCTTAACCGCCAACTCTTGGAGGTAGTCCATGAGATCAACGACGGCCCCCCTTCTTCTTGCAGCCCGGGCAAAACTTGCTGCGCACGCTTCAAAGTGGACAGTCTTACCCTCGGCATTTACGCCATGGCTATGGCCCCCCCCGCAGGAATCTCCCCGGCGTGCATGCTCGAGTTCATGGTTCACAAGGCCACTGTCTCCTTGGGATAAAAAGAGCAGTCCTCTCTCTGCAGCCCTTGTAGGCAGGCGATAGGTGAGCAAGCTTGCCATCAGCTGCACAGCGGATCCAAAAGAGCGCGGCGTTGCCTGCAACGTGATGGAGTTCTCGCTCTGGTTATAACTTCCGAGTGCGGCACTGTCCAAGGGTGCCTCTACCAAAGAGAGCTGAGGAGGGACACCATCTAAGCGGCTGGTTTTAAAAAAGCAGTCAGAGTAGTAGTCGAGAGCCTTCTCGATAAACCCTTTGAGATGCGCAAGTTGCGCAAGAGCCGAGAAGGTCTGCGTTTCAAATGCCTCACCCAACCATGTGCGAGCAGCTAAGAGAAGTTGTCTCTCATCCGCGCTCTCGTGCTCCGGTTGCAAAGCTAGAAGTGCTGCCCGGGACGGCAGTTTTGCAAAGTCCTCTATCTTCTGACCCCACCAGGGAATAACGACTCTGCTAAATAACCCCTCACTCAATAAGAGGGGGGTTTTAAAAGCTCTTCCTTCCATCTCTGTATGAAAAGACTCCACTTTCAATTGGGCCCACTTAGCAAGCAGCTCATTGCACGCGGCCTTATGGAGCTCGCAAATACGGGACTCCTCGGCCCTCCATTTTTATGGCGGCACGGCGAGTGCTTCCTTAAGCTCCTCGATGGCCCTCTCTCTCTCCTTGGCTAATTCCGGCACGAGCTCTTGACGACCCAAATTGAGCCAATCTACAAAACTCGGTGCCAATTGATTGCCGCCAAGAGGTGCCTGATAGAAGAGGAAGTAGCTTGAGCTTCGTGAGCCAACTAGTGGACCTGTGAAAAAGGCCCGAGGATCGAATTTCTTTTGTCTTGGAATCAGCTGGTCAAAGCTCCCACAGCGGCTTCCAAAATGGATAAAGTATCGATCTAATGGCAGTCGCTCACTCGATAGCATGGGGAGAAAGAGAAGAGAGCTTAAGAGAAACTCTCGCAACTCATCTCGCCTCTCCTCCGAAAGGTGGAGGCGATTTCGACTTTGAACAGGGGTGTAGCTTCCAACAGGTAGAAAGAGCGAGAAGCCTGCTGAGAAGAAGGTCTCAATGAGCTCTTCAGGGAGAATGCGCTCTTCGATAAGAAACCGAGAGAGGGGGAGAAAGGGATAGCCGCCTGTAAGAAGCCATCCTGGACTGTGCTCCTGCTTGAGTTTGCACAGCCGAAAGGGGGTAGTAGAGGAGCTAATTGCCTCTGCTAGTATAGGTGCACACTCGGGGTCATAGGCTTCTAGCCTCTTGACGCTGCTCCTCTGTGCCATTGTCAAAGAGAGCTCGCTGCAACCCATTAGCTCAAGCGAGGTCTGTCCGATCTCCTCTTCTATGAAATTTTGAGCATAGTAGAGATCTAAAAGCGTGCTATTGCGCTCTTTTGGCAAAAAGAGGATCTCAACTTCAGTGCCAACGTGCTGCCACCCATCCTCCTCAGCCTCTCTCACCTTTAGATCGACCACCTCCATTTTCTCGCCCGCACGCACGGGTTCGATGTGGAGGAGAAGCGAGCGACCCTCTTTTAGGGTTCGCGTCCGGACTGTCACAGATGAGGCCGCTTTAAAGATCTGGAAAAAGCCATTTCCCATCTCCCCAACAAGACCCTGCTGGTGCGATTTCTCGCTAAAATTTGGCACCAAAAGGTTGGTTATAAGTGAGCGGAGGTCGGAAAAACCCACGGGATCGGCCACCTTCAGCTGCAACTGCATGAGGCCGCCCTTCTGGGCCCAAACGAGGTCGGCCGAGAGATCAATAGAGCCTCCTTCCCTTGTGGAACCCATATAGGCATCTAATCCATTTTGCAGGGTCTCAAGGAGGGAGGCTTCAATGGGATCACGCTCACTCCCATGCTCAACACACTGGTTAATCACATTGACCCCTGTCGTACAGGGGGCAGAGCGTAGCCTAGCAAGTGCCGCCGGCAAATTACCCCTCTCTAACGCATTGAGAAACTCCTCATCGCGAAGAAAAACGGTATGGATCAGCTGAAGACAGGAGAAGGGGGCCTCTTCCTTGATCGCTCTCGGTAACTCTTCGAGGGGATGGGGCCTCTCAGTTCCATAGCTACATGGGCTATCGAGAAGATTAATGAAGAACTTGGTGCCCACAGCATAGAGCATGGGGGCGTGGTCCTTAAGAAATCGGTTTGGAAACTCCGCATACTGATCACTGCTAAACCCTCTTTTGAGCAGATTCTTTTGCATATTAATGTTGCACAAACGATAGAGATAAGCGCGAAAAAATAGGGCCATCCCCGCTTCGAAGTGCTGCTCTTTCGCATCAAATGAGAGTAGGGAAGTGCGGTCTTGGAGGCTCGATGCTAGGAGAAGGGCAAAAGCGTAAAGCTCCTCTGGAGTGCTCACAAGTTT
>JAKBAF010000025.1 GCA_021809305.1 bacterium | reverse complement strand
GCTCGCCAGGCACTGTCGCTAAAAAGGCGTCATCGACCTTTAGAATGAGATCGACAATGGGTGCACCTAGACCTAAGACTCTCGGCTCAGGGAGGCAGCGCCTATCAGCCATGTGTATCTGTCCGACCCCGTGGAATGAGAAGTTTGAGGATGTGCTCTCTATTGGCATAAATGTAGTCTATGCCCGAGAAGAGAGTGTAGAGACCAGCCGCAGCAACGATCCAGGCCGACGTCACATAGAGGGTGTGCTCGCTAAGATACTCCATGGAATAGGGAATCATGAGTATGAGAATGCAGAAAGCGGCAATCGCTTGTACAACCGCCTTTAGCTTGCCACTCGGGCGGGCTGCTAGCGCAAAGCCGCGCAGAGCGCAGATGGTGCGCAAGGTGCCAACAACTGAATCGCGATAGAGAAAGATGAAGACAAGAAGCATGGGAAGGCGGACAGGCGGGAGGGTGAAGGTCAAAAAGACAGAGATCCGCGAGATGCTGTCGGCCATCGGGTCGAGAATCTTACCAAGATCGGTAACCTGGTTGTAGCGCCTCGCAAAGTAGCCGTCGAAGATGTCTGAGAGCTCAGAGACGCTTAAGAGAAAAAGCAGAATATAGGGAAGGACGATGCCACTTATACCTAGCGCCGCATACTCCATATAGAATACGAGAAAGATGGGACTGATAAAGATGCGGATGATCGTGAGATAGGTCGCAACACTCATCTCGTTTGCCACTCTTAGTAGATTGGAAGCCTTATACCGGATAGGGATTTAATCGGCTACCGCGCCCTATTTATTTATGAGGCCATGGGTAAGGAGCCCTCTTCACGAAGAGCGAGCTGGCCACAAGCCGCGGCGATATCAACACCTTTGGTGTAGCGACAGGTGTTGACAATCCCATGACGGGTAAGGACCGCACGAAAGGCCTCAATCGCCTCCCCGGATGGACGCTTGAGACGCAAACCTGGGACAGGGTTGTAGGGAATGATATTCACCGTCGCCTGGCGGCGCAAAAGGAGTATGGCAAGCTCATCGGCGTGCTCCTTTGCGTCATTGATGCCGGCCATAAGCGTGTACTCGTAGGTCACATCGCGCCCCGCTCTTAGCTGATAGCGATCGACCGCCTCAAGCAGCTCCTTTAATGGATACTTCTTGGCGTAAGGAATGAGTTTTTGGCGCAACGCCTGTGAGGGCGCATGGAGCGAAAGGGCGAGGTTGACCTTCAGATTTGAGGCCGTTAGGCGGTCAATACCCGGGATAACACCCACTGTCGAAAGGGTGATCCGCCTCTGAGAGAAGTTAAAGAGGTCGGGGTGGTTCAAGATTTGAATAGATCGTAGAACGGCGTCGAAATTTTCAAGGGGCTCCCCCATTCCCATGAAGACAAGGTGGGAGACGCGCTCCTCTCCCTGCCGCAAAAAGTGGTCGATATGGAAGATCTGGGCCACGATCTCGCCAGCTGATAGATTGCGAATAAGCCCCTTCTTCCCAGAGGCGCAAAAAGCGCATCTTGCTGGGCAGCCCACCTGGGAGGAGACACAGACAGTACGCCTGTCAGGGCTCATAATAAGGACCGACTCGACCCTCTTGCCATCCGGAAGAGCAAATAAAAATTTCATTGTCTCGCCATCGCCCGACTCCTCGCGGCTGACCTCGCTCAAAGGGGCAAGTGTGGCCCACTCCGCTAAGGCTGACCGAAGGGAGGCCGGCAGGTTTGTCATCGCCCCCCAATCAACCACACGCTGCTGGTAGACCCAATTCATGATCTGCCCCGCTCGAAACGACGCCTCTCCCCTCCCTTTTAGCCAAGCTTCAAGCTCTTCTGGTAGCAGGGAGTAGAAAGGGAGCATTTAACACCGAATGTTAGTTATTTAGAGGTGATTGAAAAATTCCGGTTTAACCGTTTTTTAGGTTATCCGAGATTTGCAATTACCTCTTTAGAAAAGAGAGTAGCATAACTGATAGAAGGAGGCAAGTTTACAAGACTAACTCCGAGCGTCGCCTCGCATCACTCGGCCGAGCTCGCGCTTCACATCACGCGCCTTGATGGCCTCGCGTTTATCACCAAGTTTTTTTCCTCTAGCTCTTGCGATGCGCACCTTAATCTTTCCTTTTTTGAGGTAGAAAGCAAGGGCAACGAGGGTCAGCCCCTTCTCCTGCGTCCACATCTTGAGACGGCGTATCTCATACTTCTTCATCAGAAGCTTCCGGTCGCGCCGCTCCTCATGATTGTAAACGCTGCCGTAGCGATAGGGGGCGATAGAAGAGCCTATTAGCCAGATCTCGCTATCGATGATCCTCACATAGGCCTCTTGAAGGCTCCCCTCAGAGTTTCGAAGAGACTTCACCTCGCTTCCTAAAAGAGAGATCCCAACTTCATAGGTCTCTAGGATCTCGTAGTCGTGATAGGCCCTCCGATTGGAGACAAGCTCCCCGGAATGCTGCTGCGCCATCTCTCACCGCAAAAATGAGAAAAAGATACACTATGTCCCCCATTTCCGCTAGTGGGACGCTGAAACTACCGATCTCGGGTCTTCCACCAGAGTTTGATGAGGTGAAGCGGATGCTGACCCGCCCAATAGCGAATGGCAGCGCCCCAGCCAAAGTAGCGCTTTAGAATGAAATGCGTTTCAAATGAGCGGCGCACCGAGATACTAGGTGGCAAGCTACGCCTGTCTAGATCAACGAAGATCCTTTCCAGCCGCGCCACCTTAAACCCTCCCGCCACAGCCATCCGACAGAGGAGCTCATAGCCTGCCGCTACTCGAAAATTGGTATCGAATTTTCCAAGCCGCTTCAAGCTTGCGCGAGAGAACCAGCACGATTGAATACTTGTTGGCAGCATTCCTTTCCGAAGCGAGGCCACATCAAAGGGTTCAAGGAGAATCCTCGGCTCCGCATCCACCTCTCGAATGAGACAGCCACAGTAGATCAGATCTGGCAGGTCTCTCTCTTGCGCTGCTTGTCCCACCATCGAGAGGGTCTCAGCCGAGATGTAGCTATCCCCAGGTAATAGGATAGAGATGTACTCCCCCGTTGCAAGCGAGATCCCCCGATTGGCCATCTCAAACATCGAGTACTCCCTCACCGAGTAGACCTTTACACTCCCACAATAGCCTCGTCTGACAAAATCAATTGTTGGGTCTTGTGATCCCGCATCAATTATCACAAGCTCAAGATCGCAATCCATCTGCCGGTTGAGAGAGTCAATGGTGCCAGAGATTCGGGAGGCCGAATTGAGCGTTGGAATGATTAGTGTAAAGCGAGGTCTCCGCTTTGGAGAGGCTAAAATGATACCTGCCTTGCCCATTTTACTCATCCCGTGGTAGATTAACTGTTTTCTTAAATTATGAGATTTACATGCTTACAGTCCAAGGAATCGTCACGACCTTAAATAAATTCTGGGAAGAGCAGGGTTGCATCCTCCACCACGGCCACGACGTAGAGACAGGCGCCGGCACATTCAATCCCGCCACCTTCTTCCGCTGCCTTGGACCCGAACCCTATCGCGCCGCCTATGTCGAGCCCTCGCGCCGCCCCAAAGATGGCCGCTACGGTCAGAATCCTAACCGAATGCAATTTTTCCATCAGTATCAGGTCATCATTAAGCCCTCCCCCCCCAACATCCAGCAACTCTACCTCCAATCTCTAGAGGCGATCGGCTTTCGCCTAAAAGAGCACGACATTCGCTTTGTCCATGACGACTGGGAGCAGCCCTCACTCGGAGCCTGGGGGCTCGGCTGGGAGGTGTGGCGCGATGGTATGGAGATGACACAGTTCACCTACTTTCAAGCCGTCGGCGGCGTTGAGCTTCGCCCTGTCACTGTAGAGATCGCCATAGGCCTAGAAAGGCTCGCTATGACAGTTCAAGGAGTCGATAACGTCTTTGACCTCAAATGGGATGATCGTGTCACCTACGGCGATATCTTCCATGAGAATGACGTCGAGTGGAGCACCTACAACTTCGAGAAGGCCGATACCAACCTCTGGCATCGCCACTTCACAGGCTACGCCCAAGAGGCGCGCCACCTCCTCGAGTGCAACCTCCCTATTCCCGCCTACGACTTTGTGATGAAGGCCTCCCACGCCTTTAACCTCCTCGACGCAAGAGGGGTCATCTCAGCAACTGAGAGGCCCACCTACATCAATGAGATCCGCACACTAGCAAAAGGATGCGCTGAAGGCTACCTAGCCGTCCGAGAGCGTCTTAACTACCCTCTCCTCCACCGCAATTGGCCAGAGCCTCCCCCTCTCGCTCCTCCACCTGTCGAGCCCCCACTCCCCCCCCTTCACCGCAACGAGGATCTCCTCCTCGAGATCGGCTCCGAAGAGCTCCCCGCAACCTTCATTCCCATCGGAATAACTTGCCTCAAATCAAAGCTTACAGAGCTTCTTAAATCTGAGCGCCTTATCTTCGATGAGATCAGGGTCGTCGGCACCCCAAGGCGCCTTGCAGCCTATGTCACAGCCCTCCATCCCACCCAATCAGAGGAGCAGATCGAGCGACGCGGTCCCCCACTTACCACAGCCTTTGATAGCAGCGGCCATCCAACAGCTGCCGGAACCGGCTTCTTCCGCTCCATCAACCTCCCGCAACTCACTTTAAGTGAGATCCAATCAGGCGATGCCCCCTCCGTCACCATCCGCTCCCTAAAAGGCGTCGACTACCTCTTTGCCCTCCTCACAACACCCACAGCGACCGCCGATCAAATCCTAAAAGCCCACCTCCCCGCCCTCATCTTAAGCCTAGACTTCCCCAAAAGCATGCGATGGGGCAATCAGGAGATCACCTACGCCCGGCCCCTCCGCTGGATCGTCGCCCTGCATGGAGACCGCATCATCCCCCTCACCGTCGGCCAGATCCGTTCTGGCAACCTCTCCTACGCCCACCCGCAAATCTGCCCTGGATGGTTCACTCTCCCCAAAGCCAGCGACTACTTCTCCCTCTTGCACGATCACAACGTCATGGTCGACCCCAAAGAGCGCGAACGCTCCATACTCGCGCAGCAAGAGGAGATCGCAAGAGAGCTCCAATGTACCGCCCTCTGCCCTCCCTCTCTCCTAGCTGAGGTGGTAAACCTTGTCGAATGGCCCCTCCTCACAACCGCCACATTCGACCCCAAGTACCTCGCCATCCCAAAAGAGGTCGCCATCTCCGAAATGATCCACCATCAGCGCTATCTCCCCCTCCTAAAAAAAGATGGCACCCTCACGAACCGCTTCGCTATCGTCGCCGACAACTTCCCCACAGATGAGGTCCGCCGAGGCAACACAAAGGTCCTCTCAGCACGCCTTGCAGATGGCGCCTTCCTCTACGCCCAAGACCTCAAGCTCCCCCTAGAGGAGTTCAATGAGAAGCTCAAGAAAATCACCTTCCTGCGCGACCTCGGCACACTCCACGACAAGGCGATGCGACTCTTATCCACCATCCGCGCACTCCACCCCCTACTCCCAGCCTGCCCCCTCGAGATCGCCGAGCGTGCCGCCCTCCTCTCCAAAGCCGATCTCGCAACAGAGCTTGTCGGCGAATTCCCTGAGCTCCAAGGCGTCATCGGCCACCACTACGCCCTCAAGCAAGGCGAGAGCGACGCCATCGCCATCGCAATCGATGAGCACTGGATGCCCCGCGGCGAAAAGGGTCCCCTCCCCCAAACCCCCGCCGGCACCCTCCTCAGCCTCGCCGACAAATTCGACAACCTCATCAGCGCCTTCGCCCTCAACCTCAAACCCACCTCCTCCTCCGACCCCTACGCCCTACGCCGCCAAACGCTCGCCATAGCCAGAATCCTCCTCGCAAGCCACATCCACCTCCCCCTCCGCGAAACCCTCACACTCTGCTACGACCGCTTCCTCGCAGCCACTAACCTCCTGCGCCACGAAACCCTCATCGATGAGCTCGTAGCCTTCTTCCGCAACCGCATCAAAACCGTCTTCCTTGACGAAGGCTTTGCCAAAGAAGAGATCGAAGCCTCTCTCTCCGCCAGCTTCACAGGCATCTACGACGCCGAGCTCCGCCTCCGCGCCCTCCACCTCTTCCGCAAAGACCCCTGCTTCCCCTCACTAACAGAAGTTTTCCGCAGAGCACGCGGACAGCTAGGCGAGCTCACACCCCCCCCCTTCAACCAAAATCTCCTTCAAGAGCCCGCCGAAATCGCCCTCCTCCAAGCCCTCGTTACCGCCGAAACCCCCTTCGTACACGCCCTCGAAAATCGCAACTACCCCCTCGCCTACGCCCTACTCGCTAACCTCCAACTCCCCCTCGCCTCCCTCTTCGACCACGTCAAAATCCTCGCCGATGACCCCGCCATCCGCAATAACCGCCTTGCTCTGCTCCAGCGCGTCCTTAAGCTCTTTAGCGAGCTGTTAGACTTCTCTCAGCTCAGGCTGTAGCCACCAGGGGGCTACTCGCCCCCTGGACCCCCGCGACAGGGCGAGGTTCGCCCTGCACCCCCAAGTGTTTGTCTGCAGCCGTAGAGTTTGTATGGAAAAAGCAAGGGCAAGAAAGAAAAAAAGTCGGCCTAAGGGCCGACTTTTTGATGGGGTAAACAGGGGGCTTTAAGTGGCGTTAATTAGCGCCTAAAGGCTCCCCAGATCCGCTGCATCAAGGCGAGCGTACAACCAGGCGATGCGGTCTCCGCGATGCCACGGAAAGCTCGAGCGACGAAATAGAGGAGTAGAGGCGCTCCAATAAATAATTGCTTACCATGGAATAGCCCTTTACATCGGGGAATATAGACTTCTCCGTTGGTGGGGTTACAGTACCTGCGGTTTTCATAATCATAGAAGTTTAGTTTGTCGGGATCAAACTCTCCCGCAAACTTATAGTTCTCTCCTGTTTCGGGATTAAAACACTCTCCGGTCTCGGAAATATATTCGTGTTCTTTGGCAGGATAGAACCACTTTCCATTGGCCTCATTATAGCCATGCCTGGAAAGTCTATGCCCCATCCCAGCCGCGAAAATGACAAGTGAATCACCAAAATGGAGAGCGCTCTCTTTAGCGATCGCTTTCAAGGCACCCGATGGGAGATGGCCAAATCGCAAACGTGTTCCAAGGAGACAGAGGGAGGCATAGCCACCTATAACGAAGGCCCCGAGTGCGATATTTATTGAGACGTATATGACCATCGCTCGCTTTTTAGACATGGGCTCGTTAGGAGGATCCCTTTTGATGACTGTTGGGCAAATAGAGTTCATTCCTTGGCCCAAAGCCACAAAAAGACAAGCCGAGGGCACAGCCCAACCAGCACCTGCGAGCGCAAGTCGCCCGCTAAATTTTGCTGCCCCTAAGGCAACCGCTCCTATCGACATCTACGCCCCCTATCTAATAATTTCATATTAACCAATCAAACTCGAGCATTAAGCATATCAGACGTCGGAGAATATTGATAGTTAAATTTGAAAAATCAAAAAGTTGGCCGTCCGGCCAGCTTCTTCTTCTTTCTCTTCTCTCGCTTTATCAACACAAACTTTACGGCAGGCGACAACACTTGGGGGTGCAGGGCGAAGTTCGCCCTGCCTGGGGGTCCAGGGGGCGAGCAGCCCCCTGGTTACGGCAGAAAGCGAGAGGGATCGTCTGGAGGAATGAGCTTGATGGGACAGGAGAAGCTGTGGCGGTGGCGGGCGATGAGGAGATAGAGGAGGTCGGGGATAAAAAATGTGGGGAGGAAGGAGATGAAGCCGAGGAGGCGCCAGGGGCCGCCGATATGCCAGAGGATGCGGAGCGTGGCTTTGCCATACTTTAGAACACGAGTGTCGGGGCTGCGCCAATTTTCGATGAGGAGGAGGCTGTTATTGGGGGGGATGGTGCGAAGGGTTTGGCGTGCGGTCTTGCCTTGCAGGGGCGTGAAGAGGAGCTGGCGATGCTTATCAAGGCGGATGAGCGTGCTTACAGCCCTTTCGCAGAGACTGCATTCGTTGTCGAAGAGGATGAGATGGCAGGCCATTGGAGCTCTGGGGGTGAGCGTTTTAGGGTATCGAACTCTTTGGCGAGATGGAGGAGCTCATCTTCGCTGTGGCCGCGATTGTGGATCTGGCGGCGGATCGCCTCGCGAGCCTCCATCCAATTTCGCTCTAGTAACTTAAGCATGGCCTCGGGGAAGAGATCATGCGCCTTCTCTTTGTTTACCCGTTTTTGCAGGATTTCAGCAATAACCATCTGACCTTCGGGATCAGTTAGATCGGATGAGAGGGAGAGGAGGTCGATGCTAGCTCCGATCTCGGTTGCTTGAATGACGACCTCAAAGAGCTGGCGACAGGCGCGCGTGTGGAAGCCCGAGGCGGTGAGGTTCAGGGCGGCGAGCTGCACGAGCGCGGGGTCTTGGGTGAGGACCAGCCAGCGGAGAAGATCGGTCTCGAGGACGCGATCGGTATCAATTGTGGAGTTGAGAAGGCGCGCTGACTTTGAGACCTGGATGCTGCTCATGGGGAGCGTTGTCATCCCGATCATCTCTTCTGGGAGCTCAGTTAAGAGTGCAAGGCGCCTTAGGCTTTCATGGACCATAAGAGGGTCGTCCCACTCGCGAATGCGTCGCATCGCCTCGCGGACAAGCTCGCTCTTTCCTGCAGGAGAGGTCGGGTTGTGGCTCTTGGAGAGGTGGGCAACGAGGAAGGTGAGGTAGTCAGGACCTGTTGGGAGGAGGGAGAGGAAGGCCTCTACCCCCTCTTTGAGGAGGTAGCTGTCAGGATCGCTCCCCTCGGGTAGTGGAACGATTGTGACCTCGATGCCTGCTTTTTGGAAGAGGTGGCCAACCTTCACCGTGGCCTCCCTCCCAGCCGGGTCGGCGTCGAAGGCGAGGAAGACGTGATTGACACCAAGATCACTCAAGGCCTTGACATGGAGAGCACCGAAGGCTGTGCCAAGCGCTGCGACTGTGAGATCAAGGCCTGCGTGGATGAGGCGGAGGGCGTCTATCTGCCCTTCGACAATAATGGCGCGGCGCTCCTTAGCGCAGCGCCTGCGGCAGTGGTTGAGGCCAAAGAGGAGGCGCGACTTCTGAAAAAGCGCGGTCTCCCCCGTATTGATGTACTTGCCGCCGAAGGTCTCCTCGCGGATCTTCCTACCCGAGAAGCCAACAATTGAGCCAGAGGCTTCATGGATGGGGAAGAGGAGGCGCTCTGAGAAGAAGTCGCGTCTCGAGCTTGAGGCCAGCAGACCCGCCTCTCTTTGGAGCGATTCGCTAAACCCAAGCTCAACTAAAAGAGGGCTAATACCCCCCTTTGGGGCCCAGCCAAGCTGAAAGCATCGGATAAAATCCAAGGTGCAGCCGCGGTTGTAGAGGTAGTCTAGCGGCTCCTTCCCCTCTTCGGTTTGGAGTAGGAAGAGGTGGTAGAGGCGCGCCGCAGCCTTAAGTGCCTCTTTCATCTTGCTCTTATCTGGCCCCTTAGGCTCACCAGAACCCTCCGCAAGTTCCAGCGGAACCTGAAAGCGCGTCGCAAGCCCCTCCACAGCCTCCGAAAAACTCATCTGTTGATGCTGCATGAGAAAGGCGATAGCATCCCCGTGCGCCCCACAGCCAAAGCAGTGGAAGTGAGGGTCCGAGCGATCGACAGTAAATGAGGGGCTCCTCTCATCATGGAAG
>JAKBAF010000024.1 GCA_021809305.1 bacterium | reverse complement strand
CCTCACCTTAAAACTCGAAGGTTCTGTAGGATAAAAAATTATGATTCTGAAGATTACCAATCTCAGTGCAACAGCTAAGGGCAGTGGCCTCCCCATATTGCGCGGTGTCAACCTCGAGATCAAAGCGGGGGAGATCCATGTGATCATGGGCCCCAATGGCTCTGGCAAGTCGACACTTGCCAAGGTGCTTGCTGGCCATCCCGCCTATACGGTCACCTCAGGTGAGGTCACCTTCCTTGGCCAAGATCTTCTCGCAATGGAAGTTCATGAGCGCGCCCGCCTCGGCCTCTTTATGAGCTTTCAGTATCCCGTTGAGATCCCCGGCATCCAGTTTGACCACTTCCTTTTGACAGCCTCCAATGCCATTCGCAAAAGCCAGGGGCTTGCTGAATTCTCAAGGGATGAGTTTGCCCCTTTACTGCAGACCAAAGCTGCCGCTCTTCGCTTTGATCCCGCCTATCTGAAGAGGAGTCTCAATGAGGGCTTTTCAGGTGGTGAGAAGAAGCGCAGCGAGATCCTCCAGATGGCCCTTCTTGAGCCTAAGCTTGCCGTGCTAGATGAGATAGACTCAGGCCTTGATATCGACGCCCTCAAGATTATTGCCGGTGGGGCCATGGCTCACATGCAGCCAGATCGCGCCCTCCTAATCATCACCCACTACCAGCGCCTACTCGACCACATCACACCCGATAGAATCCACGTTATGGTCGATGGCAGGGTCGTCCTAACAGGCGGCTCTGATCTCGCCCACACCCTCGAGGCTCAAGGCTACGACTGGTTAAAAACTGAGGATGAATGCCTCCTGTGACAGAGATGGTCGATCTTAGAAGTTCATTTGAAGCTCGTCTCAAGCAGCGCTTTGAGGCGACCTTCTCAAAGGCCGGCGGTGATGAGGATGAGATGGGCAAGATGCGCGCCAAAGGGTGGCAGCGCTATCTAGATCTTGGGCTCCCAGAGCGCAGTTTGCGCGCTCGAGGAGGAGGGGTAGGCTATGAGGTGCATCGCTTGCGCGCCCTCTACGAGCTCCCGTGCACCCCCAAGCTCCCCGCCACCTTCACCAAGGAGGCGATCGCCCCCCACCTCCTCCCTGAGTCCACAGGCGCCCACATCGTCTTTGCCAATGGCCTCTTCGCCCCCCACCTCTCTGACCTCTCTGCTCTCGGCCCCCTCATCGCCTCCTCACTGAGTGAAGCCCTCCTCACCTATGGCACCTTTTTGCGAGGACGCTGGTCACGCGCCCTAAAAGAGGAGAGCGACCCCTTCGCCGCGCTTAATGCCGCCCTTCACGACGAGGGCCTCTTCCTCTATCTGCCACCGAAAAAAGCGCTCGATCGGCCAATCCAAATCCTCCATGCGATCGACGCAAGTGAGGGCAGCCCCCTCATCTCCCCACGCCTCCATCTTTTTATGGGTACAGACTCCTCCCTCAACCTCCTCTCAACCCTTCACGTCAAGGGCAGCAACCCCTTCTGGATGAATAGCCTGGTGGACATTACAGTCGATGAGCGCGCCACACTTAAGATCGCCACCCACAGCGACCCCCTATCCCACGGCTGGCTTCTTGACACGGTGCGCGCTTCCCTCAAGCGCATCGCCACCTTCGAGCTCGTTTCAATGGATGGTGGCGCCCCAGCTCTTCGTCACGACTACAGCGTCTCCCTCATGGGTGAGGGGGCAAAGGCCCACCTCTCTGGTGCAAGGCTCCTAGGCGGCTCCCTCCACTCTCACACAGAGGTCCGCATCGAGCATATCGCCCCTGGCTGCTCCTCCCGCCAGCACTTTAAAGCAGCCCTCACTGGCAGGTCGAAATCGAGCTTTCGCGGAATGATCGATGTCGCAAGTGCCGCCCAGCAGACAGACGCCTTCCAGCTCTGCAAGACCCTCTTTTTAAGCGATGAGGCCTCTTGCGAGGTTCGGCCAGAGCTCAGGGTTCGCGCCGATGAGGTCAAAGCCTCTCATGGCGCCACAACAGGGGAGCTCGATCCAGAGCTCCTCTTTGCCCTCACAGCCCGTGGCATCAATCCCGCATTTGCCCAAAATCTCCTCATCGGAGCCTTTGTAGGCGAGATCATCCCCAAAATTCCTTCACTTCAATGCAGAGCCAGCGCTCTTGTAGGTTCACTAATTGAGGGCATTGACGCATGAAGAAAGATCTTACGGTTCATCGCGCCGACTTCCCAATGCTTAAGCGTCAGGTTCACAACCACCCCCTCATCTATTTAGACAGTGCCGCCACCGCCCTTAAGCCCCAGGTTGTTATTGATGCGATCGCCGACTTCTATGCCAACCACTATGGCACCGTTCATCGCGCTGTCTATCAGCTCTGCGCCGAAGCAACTGATCGTCTCAATGCCGCCCGTCAAGAGGTTGCCTACTTCCTCAATGCAGCAGACCCCTCCGAGATCATCTTCACAAGCGGCACAACCGCAAGCCTCAATCTCATCGCCTCCTCCCTCGGTCGCTACTATCTAAATCTCGGCGATGAGGTCCTCATATCCGAGATTGAGCACCACTCCAATATCGTCCCCTGGCAGATGGCCTGCGCCGCGCAAGGCGCCTCCCTTCGCATCATCCCTGTTGATGATAGTGGCACGCTCATACTCGATGATCTCGATCAGCTTCTCACATCCCGCACCAAGATCGTAGCCGTCACCCACATCGCCGGCTCCATCGGCACCCTAAACCCCATTGCCGAGATCTCCAAGGCGTGTCACCGCGTCGGCGCCCTCCTCGTTGTCGACGGTGCCCAAGCCGCCCCCCACCTCTCAATTGATGTCCGCGCACTCGGTGCCGACTTCTACGCCTTCTCCGGACACAAAGCCTATGGACCAACTGGTATCGGCGTCCTCTATGGACGCCGTGAGCTTCTAAACGAGCTCCCCCCCTATCAGGGAGGTGGCGACATGATCGAAAAGGTCACCTTCGAAGAGACCACCTACGCCCCCCCACCCTCTCGCTTCGAGGCCGGCACCCCAAACATCGCCGGCATCATCGGTCTTCACGCCGCCATCAACTACATCCAAGCCATCGGTCTCACCCACATCCACGCTCACGAGATCGCTCTTCGCAACCACGCCGTCACCCGCCTATCCGAGATAGATGAGCTCTCCATCATTGGCAACCCCCCAGAAAAAGGGGCCATCATCTCCTTCACCGTCAACTCCCTCCACCCCCTAGACATCGCCACCCTCCTCGACCTCCAAGGCATTGCCATAAGATCTGGCCACCACTGCTCCCAACCCACACTCGCCAGGTTCGGTCTCCCCGCCACCGCCCGCATCTCCTTCGGTCTCTACAACACCTTCGATGAGGTCGATCTCTTCATCGACGCCCTCAAGAAGGTCATCCTCCGCCTCCGCTAGCAAGGGGGCAAAGGGGCTCTGCCCCCTTGCAACCCCCGCCAGGGGAATAGATTCCCCTGGACCCCCCAATTGTTTGTCGCCAGCTCATGAGTTTGTGAAGTGGAGTCCGGGTCCATAGGGCCTGCGCGGGACTCGCAGGCCCTTGTCTTTAGCTTTGCTTTGGCTATCATTGCTGATAAAAAAAAGGTGCTCCAATAATGAACGTTTTGCTATCGTCCAAAGCCGTGCGTTGCAAAGGAAAAGTTTTTGGAGCTATGCCTGAAAAGGGAGGCTCAAAACGGATCTCTTGCAGATGAAATTGAAATACGAGGATTGAACGATGAAATTGTTTCTTGGGTTGATGTTAAGCTGTGTTTCGTGTATTGGATTCATGGGTTGTCCTTATGCCAATGAAGCCGACTACTATAGAGAAATGGACGGTTTGCAATTTTACGAATGCGAAGGCCAATTCAATACGACCGCTTTTGAAGAAGTAGCCGAGTTAGAGCGGGAAAAAGGTGATTGGTTATGCGGATGTGGTAAGTGGAATTCATGGTGGACGACAACCTGTGGCAGGTGTGGTAGGAGTCGGTCTGGCTTGACTAATTAATGGATAAATTCTTGAAATTATTTGGACGGCTCTTCGATAGGTTCTATCGGGGAGTCGTTATGATTAGTTGGTTAGGCCTATGCTTAACATCATCGCTCTACTCCATGAGCGTGGACGCCATTCCACAACGCGACAGAGAGGATATAAATAGATTATTTTATCAACTGGTTATGAGAGACCAGTTTGGTTACACGCTGTTTTGTAATAAGCCCGTTTCGTTTGCAAATTATTTTTCTGCTCCTCCTGATGAGAGTTTCCCGTTCCTTTGCTTCGACTATCCTCTTCAACGTGGGTGGAAGGTGTGGAAAAAATATGACTACTTGTTTGATAGCAAAAAATTTATTCTGGTTGAAAATGATTATCTTCCCACCTTGCATATTCGAGCGATTGTTCTTGTTAATAAAGAAGCGTTTGTAAATGTCGTCAATGCTAATCTCCCTATCTTTCGGTCAATTCTTGGAAATGAGGCAACTCCAGAGCAGATGATTACAGATCTTCTTTCGGGGAAGGATCTGGTAAAGGACGTGCTTCGTGGCAACCACCTATTAGAGGGCATCGTCTACGGTTATGGCGTGCATAATCCTATTCTCTTTCGTCGACGAGAAGAGATTTTGACGTACCTCGAAGGGAGCGAGATGGTGCCCCTTATTAAGCCTCTTCCAAATATGGGATTTGAAAGTCTTGAGGAAGAGTGCGAGTGGATCTCGCAGCGACTTGAAGGTGGCGCTTTCGAAGGCTACTTTCTCTTGCCTGTTGATCCGGTAGAAATGGTTTTTGATGCCGACCATCCCGAGACAAAGGCTATACTTGATACCTATCGCAAAGAGAGGCTGCAACTCTGCGAGCTGATCAATCAGCCTAACTTCCTGGAGCTCGCTCTGGCGCGGTTCACTTCCTCAGATTGAATTGGTCCTTTTTACCCCATCCAAAAAGCGGCCCGTCCGGGCGGCTTTTCTCTTTCTTTCGTTAACTACACAAATGCCACGGCCATAAGCTCATCCCGATTGGGGGTAAAGGGCGAACCTCGCCCTTTCGCAGGGTGCAGGGGGCGGCGTTAGCCCCCTGCCAGCGCTAGCAGATGCGCGGCGGTTTCGGGGGAGTCGGGGCCAGAGGCGTTTTTGATGGGGGCGAAGATGGAATCGCGAGGATAGAGGAGGGGGGAGATGCGGGGTATGTGGGGCAAGAGGTCGAAGAAGAAGCGCTCGAACTTGTAGGCGAGGATAGTTTGGAGCTCTGAGCTCGTGCTGCAGAGGGTGGCGGCTTTGAGGGCGGGATGTAGGGGGAGTGTGGGGACGAGGGGGAGGAGCGCTTGGGCGCAAGCAGTGGTGAGGGCGTATATGGCTATATCAGCGTAGGCTTGGGGCAGGTTTTGGTGGTTGGGAGGGAGGTTGGCGTAGGGGCAGATTTGAAGGCGATGGTTACGGAGGGTGAGGAGGCCGACCTTCTCTTCTGGGTCGCGGCGGGTGATGGATTTGAGGGCGAGATCGGAGTGACGAGCCGCGAGGTGGCCGATGAGGTGGGGGTCGTAGGGGTCGGCGAGGGGATTATCGATGAGGGTGATGGTGAGAACGTGGATGGCTTGGGAGAGAAAGCGAGGCAGGAGCCCTGAGGTGTGAAGGGCGGTGAGGAGAGAGCCGTTGCCGTCGGGGCCGAGGGCGAGGGTGTGGGGGGAGGAGAGGAAGAGATCGCCAGCTTGGGTGAGGAGGGGGAGCTCGGATTGGGTGAAGAGGGTGAGCTGGGAGGGTTGCAAGCCAAAGAGGTTGTGGCTCTCGAAAAAGCGGGAGGTCTCGTCGTGGTTTTGGGGTGAGGTCATTATGGCGAGGGGAAGGGGGTGGCCACAGCGATCGGAGGCGGCAAGGCAGCGCTCGGCTAGCCGTTGAAAGAGGCTCTTGCCGAGGAGGGGATAGGTCCCCTTGGGGCCGGGCCAGCCGAGGCGGGTGCCTTGGCCTCCGGCTAGAATGATAGCGGCAACGGCTCCTTTGGCTAGGAGGATCGTGCCTTGTGCGAGGTCTTCGGTCGAGGGAGAGGGGGGTGTGGGCAAGGGGTCAATGGGGAGGGGAGGGGGAGGAGGTGAGGTGAGGAGGGCTCTTTGGTGGGCGAGTTGTTCGATGTCGAGGGCGCCTATCTGAGCAAGGAGGTGGCGCTGCTCATTGTGATTCAGGGCAGACCAGTGGAGGAGAAGGTGGAGCGAATCGATGGAGCTGAGCTTCTCCTGCGCAGCATGGAAAGTGATCATTGAGTTTTTACTTGTTGAGGAGGGAGAGGAGCCGTTCATGGACCTCACTTGCGCTGATCCGCTTCATGCAGCGGAAGTCGGTTGGGCACTCGCGAAGATAGCAGGGGGCGCAGGCGACCTTCTTTTGGAGGACGCTTAAAGCCGGCTGCCCGTAGGGGCCAGTCTTTATAGGGCTTGTGGAGCCAAAGAGTGAGAGAAGCGGGGTGCCGAGGGCGGCGGCAATGTGCATGGGGCCGCTATCGTTTGTCAGCAGGAGGTCGACCTCACTGATAAGGGCTGTTAGCTCGCGCAGTGTCGTGGAGCCTGCGAGGCTAAAGACTCGGGAGGAGAAGGGAGCTGTGATCTGCCGCACAAGAGAGAGCTGGCTTGCGTCGCCAAAGTAGAGGACACAGAGCCTCGGATCTTCGAGGAGAGCTTTTGTGACCTCCTGGAAGCGCTCGGGTAGCCAGCACTTAGCTGAGCCGTAGGCGGCGCCTGGGTTGATGGCGATGACGGGCGCATCTGGGGGGATGCCGAGCTGGGTCAGCCTCTCACGGCTCAAAGTTCGCTCTTCGGGCGTAAGGTGGAGGCGCGGGCTTGAGGATGAGGAGGCAATACCTAGTAGGGGGAGGAGAGATTTGTTGGTCTCCACTTGGTGTTGCGTCTCGATCTCTTTCGGAGGATCGATGGAGCGAGTGAGAAGGAGGGAGCGCCTGTCAGCGCGAAAGCCGATCCGCTGTGGGATGCGGCTTACCCAAAACCAGAAGGCGGAGGAGAAGGAGTTAGTTAGGAGGAGGGCGAGGTCGTACTCCCTTGCGCGCAGCGTTGCAATGAGGTTGCGGCGCTGATCGCGCTTCATCCAGATGGTGGGCCGGGAGAAGGTGAAGAGGTTATCGATGTCGCGATCGTGCTCAAGTAGGGGGGCGACCCTCTCAAAGCACATGGCTGTGATCTCTGCATCTGGGAAGTGGCGGCGCAGCTCGCTTAGTATGGGCGTTGCCATTACGAGGTCGCCGACCCAATTGGGCATGCGAACGATGATGCGTTTCGGATGTGATGCAAGGGAGATTCTATCCATACCCTAAAAATATGGGGCAAAAGGGAGATTCTCCTCCACCGCAAACTGCTCTCTCTCTATGATCGCTCTCAATATGGCTGAGCTTATTGTGATGGGAGTGGACCCTGGGACGCAGGTCACAGGGTACGGGGTCGTGGTTATGAAGGATGGACGCCTGCAGACGCTCGACTTTGGGTGTATCCGGCCGCCTCGGGCGGAGCGGATCTCAAAGCGGCGCCTGGCGATCTATGAAGGGCTCGGGATTCTTCTCGATCGCTTCAAGCCGGATGCCGTTGCCGTTGAGACTCAGTATGTTCGGGATAATGTTCGGGCCGCGATGATGATCGGCATGGTCCGCGGCATTACCATACTTGCCGCAACGCTGCGCCAGATAGCGACCTATGAGTATAGCCCAAGCCGTGCCAAGAAGGCTGTTTCGGGGCAGGGTAGGGCGAGTAAGCAGCAGGTGCAGATCATGGTCCAGAGACTTCTTGGCTTAAAAGAGCTGCCAGAGCCAGAGGATGCCGCCGATGCTCTAGCGCTTGCGATCTGCCACGCCCATTCAGCCCAGAACCCCTTATCGCTTGGCGAGGAGATTTAAAATATGGTCTACGATTCTCTTCGAGGGACTCTAACCTATGTGGCCCCTCCAATGCTTGCAATTGAGGTCCAAGGGGTTGGGTATAGGCTACTCGCCCCCTCTAACTGCTTTGATGCCCTTCCGCGAGTGGGTGAGGAGCTCTGCCTTTTGGTTTCGCATCAGGTGCGTGAGAACAGTCAGCAACTCTTTGGCTTTCTGACCCGGCAGGAGCGCGACCTTTATGAGCGATTGATTGCCTTTCGCGGTGTGGGTCCCAAGACGGGCCTGAGTTTGATTGGAACGCTCTCGCCCCCTGAGCTCTATCGCGCCGTGCGCGAGCAAGATGTGAAGGCGCTCTGCCGCGTGCCAGGAATTGGAAAGCGTGGGGCTGAGAGACTTCTTGTGGAGATGAAGGATGAGCTGCTAGCGCTTATCGCCCTGACCCCCGAAATAGAGACGGGGAGAAAGGTCTCGCCCTCCTCCCCATATTACGCCGATGCGCTAAATGCTCTTGTCAACCTTGGCTATACTCAGCGGGATGCCCGCGAGTCAATTGAGCGCGTCCTTGCCTCGGCCCCTGCCCCCGTCGACCTCTCCGAGCTCATCACTCGAGCGTTAAAGGGGGGTTGAGCGGCGGCTTACTGGTTTTTTTTGTCGTCAGTATAGAGGCCTAGGTCTTCCGGAGTTACAATCTTGCCGCCTCCTGTGCGCATATTGTCTTCTGGCTCCTTTGGGTCGCCTTTGTAGGACATAATCCCAAGGATGCCGCCGACGAGGGCAAAGGGGGCTGTTGCTGCTGCGCCGGCTACAATCCGCCCGACAAGGCCCGCGTTGTTAACCCCTAGCACGTATTGTGTAAGAAAGCCGGCTACACTTGCAAAGGCTAGAAGAGCGAAAGCGCCGCCAGCCATCGCTTTATTCTGTGGGATGCATCTAGCTATTACTGATTCGCTTGTTGTTGCTGGTGTGCGTTCCATCTCTTTGTCCTCAGTTATGGGTTTTATTACCCTATATCTTTATTATATATTTAAATTTATTTATTATCAATATAGTGTTAATTTATAATTCAGAAAGTCTGGTGAAATGATCTAAGTTTCAAGTTTGATGGCCACAGGCGTGGCCAAAACCAAAGCTGCACAGGAGTGCAGCACTCCATATCGGAATTTGCTGCTAAATATCCGTGCCGTAAGCTCAAATTTGGAGTGCGGTACCCCCGTACCGCTTTGGCTTCGGGCACGCCTGTGCCCGCCCTTCGGGGGGATTAGTCAGGGCCGTCAATGGCAGGCAAGCGGAGGTTTCTCGGGCACGACCGTGGGGGTAGGTGCAGGTGAGCTAGGAGCAGCACTCTCTTCCGAGGTTGCAGCAGAAGCCTCATCACGCGAAGCAAAGCATTTTTTGGTGATTATGTGGCTGAGAACGGCAGCAAATGGAACGGAGACGATGAGGCCCCCGACGCAGCTGAAGTTGGCTGCGGTCATGCGTTTCTCGTAGGCGACATTGCAAGCTTGAAGAATTTTATCCACAACAGCTGTAATAGCGACTGTGCCTACGCACATCAAAAGAAGGGTTCCGCCTTCAAAGCAAAACTTCTCCCAGCCTGTTCTTTCTCCTGTAACTTCCATCTCTCTGTCCTTGTTTGGTGGTTTTGTATCTTTATTATAATTTTAAATTTAATTAATATCAATTACATAATAGACAGAAATGGTTTAAATCCAGGAGCAGATCGGACAGAGAGCGGGATCGTGACACCTAGCAGGGCAGTACTCCCTTGCAAAGTAGATGATCTGAAGGTGGAGCTTATTCCAGCTCTCCTTGGGGAAGAGGCGTTTCAGATCCTC
>JAKBAF010000023.1 GCA_021809305.1 bacterium | reverse complement strand
CTCATTTGGAGCTCAGCCATTTCACCATCCACTTTCCGCAGCTGCTCTTCTAAGTGAGGAATAGCGCGCTCTCTCTTGCGAGCCTCTTTGAATTTGGCAGCGACAAGCTCAACAGGCCTCTTATCTGGTCGAAGTGTGATGAGCCGCTCGCTCTCGCCCTCCTTCCAATCTGGGAGGCGGACCTCCTTCATTCCCCGTTTGAGAAGTGGGTAGTTGGATTTAAGAAGCTCTCCCTCATGAAAAGACTCATCAAACTTTTTAGCCATCTCGAATTGAGCGGCAAGCCTCTCCCTCTTTCGCGTAAGACGCGCCTCCTCACGCCGAACTTTTACAAGAAGACGGCTGCGCGCAATCTCTTGGCGCTTCAACTCTTTTGATTCGGAATTTAAAGGGAGCGAGAAGCCTCCATCACTGCGATCCACAAGGCCCTCGTTTCTTAACTGGCGACCATAAACGCAAAGGCTGTCGGCCGTAGACTCTCTCCTCCATGGATCTCGCAAGCCTCTTGCAACGCCTGCACCCGATCGACCCTCTCCCAGGGAAGATCGACATCAGCACGGCCAAAATGGCCGCCATAAGCGATATTCTCATAGATTGGCCGCCGAAGGTCGAACATATCGATGATCCCTCTTGGGGAGAGCTGGAAGACCTCAGAGACCGCCTTCCCTATCTGCTCTTCAGGGATGAGGTTCGATCCCTTGGCATCGATCTTAATAGAGATAGGGTAGGACACCCCAATTGCGTAGGCCAGCTGCACCTCGCATCGTCTTGCAAGACCTGCACCCACAATTGTCTTCGCAACATAGCGCGCCGCATAAGCTCCTGAGCGATCCACCTTTGAAGGATCCTTTCCTGAGAAGGCTCCACCACCGTGTCTGCCCATACACCATAGGTGTCGACAATGATCTTGCGACCTGTAAGGCCGCAATCGCCAAGGGGACCACCTATTACGAAACGCCCTGTTGGATTGATGAAAAAGCGGGTCTCTCCATCGAGTAGCGTTGGAGGGAAAAGCCTTCGGCACATCTTTTCCATATCAACCACTATCTGCGCGTGGGAGACCTCAGGAGAGTGTTGGGCTGAGATAACGATCGTATGAATCCGCCGGGGAATTCCGAGATCATCATACTCCACTGTCACCTGCGACTTGCCATCAGGGCGAAGATAGGAGAGGGCTCCGCTCTTGCGAAGAAGGTAGAGCTCATCAACGATTCGGCGAGCGAGCATGATCGGTAAGGGCATTAAGACATCGGTCTCATCACATGCGTAGCCAAACATCATCCCTTGATCGCCCGCTCCCTGCTCCTCTCCCTCCCTAACTCCTTGGGCAATGTCTCGAGACTGCTTGTTAATTGAGACGATAATGCCGCAGCTGCGGTAGTCAAAACCCATGTCGGGATCTGTATAGCCAATCCTCTCAATGGTCTTGCGCACAATTGCCTGGTAATCGATGTGGGCAAGAGAGGTGATCTCCCCCGCCAAAACTACAAGCCCCGAGGAGACAAGTGTCTCGCAAGCCACACGCCCTTCCGGGTCCTCCTTTAAGATGGCATCGAGAATGGCATCTGAGATCTGGTCTGCGACTTTATCAGGATGACCAACCGAAACTGACTCGGAGGTAAAAAGGGAGTGCGCCATGAAGGTACCTCTATCATTATTTTATGTGATTATACCAATCTGCCGAATTTAAACAAAAATCCATCAAAATCTCTGTTTAAAAGTAGGACGCAAGCTCAACCCCCTCAATCCGCTCCCCTAGCAGCTCTCCGCCAAGCCGCTTGAACCGTTCTGGATCGTCCGATACAAAAAAACGGCATCGACCTGCCTCTCTTGCGCCAAGCTTGCTCTCCTTGGCAAAGAGGGCTGCCAGCTGAGAGGCGACCCTCGCCGCAGGGTCAATTAGGATGACCTCCTCACCAACGACTCTCTGAATGGCCTTCTTCAAGAGGGGGAAGTGGGTGCAGGCTAGAATAAGTGTGTCAATTAATGCTTCGCGAAGTGGCGTTAGGTACTCTTGCGCTGCAAGATCTACAAGAGGATGGTCCGTGTATCCCTCTTCAACGAGGGATACAAAGAGGGGACAGGCTACTTGGATGACGTTTGCTCGAGGAAGATATCGTTTAATCTCTCGCTCATAAACCCCCGCCCGCACGGTGGCACGGGTCGCAATGACACCGATGCGCCCTCTCTTGCTCGCGTGCACCGCCGCTGCAACGCTTGGAGCAATAAGGCCGAGCACTGGAAGATCAAAGCGATCCTGAAGAGCTTCTAGTGCCACTGCGCTCGCGGTGTGGCAAGCTGAGACGATCGCCCTTGCCCCCTGTCCTTTAAGAAATTGGACATTCTCAGCGGCATAGCGCTGTATCGTCGCGGCATCTTTATTCCCATAGGGCAGCCGAGCGGTATCTCCCAGATAGATGATCCCCTCGTGCGGAAGAGATCGCCTAAGCTCGCGCACGACGGTGAGGCCACCGCACCCAGAATCAAAAACCCCCACCTCTTGGCGCGATGGATCTAAACTGCAAATTGGCGCTGAAAAGACCATCTCTTAAGGAATCTTCAGCTCCTGATCAGGATAGATGAGATCGGTAATGAGCTGGTTTACCTTCTTGATCTCCTCTGGGCTTGTCTTATGAGCCTTGGCTATTTTCTCTAAGGAGTCGCCAACTTTCACCTTATAGGTGACCCCAGTCGTTGCTTTTCGCTCTTTGCTCTGATGCTGGATCAGTGCAAGTTGTGCATCAAGGGCCTTCCTAAACTGATCGACATTTGACTCAAGGCCCCCCTGAAGTGCCACAATTTGCGCTCGCGCCTGGCCCAGCTGCAGTGACTGCTCTCCATGTGATTGAGCAAGCTCCCTAAGATCTGCAGTGATCTGTCCCTGCCGCTGCTGGAGTGCCGCAAGGGCCACCTCGATTCCTGTCAGATCCCCTTCAAGCTTCTCGCCAATTGCCACTGCAACATTGTCGATTGCCTCTTCTTGCTGTTTTAGGCGCGCCTCAAGGATCTCCATCTCTTTGCGCATGACGCGCTGCGCATTGCGGCTGTCTGCCACCTCTGTCTGAAGATCATCGAAGAGGAAGGCCCTCTCCTCCTCAAGAACGGCCTCATCATAGGCCAGATCGGGTCCCTCAAGACAGCTTGTCAAAAGAGCCATAGCGACGAGAGTGGAACTAAGCGAGATAAAGCGGCTAACCATGGCCATCCTCACGATTTCGAATAGGTTTTAAATTGGGCTCTTCGATTTTCCTTCCATGCGGCAGCGTCGTGGCTAAGAGAGCTGGGACGCTCCTTGCCGTAAGAGACGGTTAATAGTCGATCAAGATCCACCCCTTCCTTGATCAAATGGTTGCGAATCGCATTGCTGCGCCTTGTACCCAAAGCCAAGTTGTAGGCAGCAGGTCCGCGCTCATCGCAGTGGCCTTCGATAAAGACGTAGGTCTCATTGTGTGCTTTAAGGTAGGCGGCCATCTGCCTAATCTGCTCCCAGTTCTCTTCTCCGCGCACAACATAATCATCTGTCTCAAAGTGGATCGGTCGAAAGATCCTCACCTGCTCACCGCGCGGCGATATGAAGCCATCGATGCCGGGAAGGCCACTGCAGGCCTCTCCTGGCGACATCCTCGATTGGGGTATCGCCGTATCGGCATTGATTTGAAGAAGAGCCAGCTCCTCTCCCCTCATAATCCCCTGATAGAGGTCGGCATCGGCGAAGGGGATGTACTCCTCTTCTACCACTCCCTTAAATTCATCCTTTGAACTCACCTGCCTGGACTCTACACGCTTTCCGACAAGGGTTGCAAGACCCCGACCCATATGGCGCTTAGCCGACTTTGTATCTTGCCAGAAATCACCGCAAGATCGCTGGCAGCTGCTCGTTGCGAGCAGTGCTAGCAGGAGATAACCTAAAAGAGACGCGCGTCCGAAAAAACAGCGTCCAAGAAACATGCGAGATGTCATTCCACCCCCTCCTCTGATCATAGAGCCCCAATTTACGACCACTTTTTTAGTGCAGGGCGCCTTATTTCGCAACCCTTACCGTGCGCATGGAGCGCAAAACCCTGCTTAACCGTGCGAAGCCAGCCTCCGGTTAATTTTCTAGAGATACCAAGGGGGAAGCAAACCCACTAGATTATCTAATGAGACAGCGCGTGCCCCCCTTTAAGTGCCTCGCCGAGGTAGTGATCGCTGAGTACCCAGTTGCTCAGGAATTTGAAAGGCGTTAGCAAGGGGGCGATCTGCTCTAAGCGGCTTGCTACATCGGGGGTCTCAGGAAGTGTTGAGAGAATAAGCCGCAAAGTAGTGTTGCTGTCTTGCTTGCTATCCACGCGATGCATCTTCCAATCGGGGCGAAAAAGAATAAGCCGATCAAAGTGGACCTCAAGAAGGCCGCCGTGAGGCGTGGCAGGAACAATTTCAGAGACGCTCTCCCCTGCCCAAAAAGGGCCGCAGCGCGAGACGAGATCTCCACGCACGGCGTACTGGCGAACCGCAGGAAAGTTCTCTTCTCGATGGTGTTCGAAAGACTCACGATCGATCCCTGGGGGGTGAAGGGCGATCGAGGGAAAGCGATCATCCCGGCTAAGATAGAGAGACTCATCGCGCCGGGCCACCCGGCCTCATCTAAGAATGTTAGGCAGGCTCTCGCACGCTTGGATGACGCTCTAGCGCACTCTAACAATTGCCCAAACAAGCGCGTCCAAAGACTTTGCTCGCACGATACGGATCGAGTTCAAATCCTTCTCGGGCTTAAGCAATAGGGACAGCGCAAGCGCAGAGCCCTTTCTTCTAAATTTAATCGTCCTTAATATCTATAGATTATAATAATGTATAATAAACTAATGTAGTGTATAGATGGAAGAAAATCACCTCTCCTTAACCCCTTCTAATTTCGGCTCTCTTCCGTCGGAGCTAGTGGCCAAGGTCGTTGCCCTTGTGCCCCCTGAGGACCAGCACTCACTTTTCAACGCTCCAAGGAGAGGCAAAGGTAAGGTGCTGAAAGAGATCCTCCAAGAGAGTGCGAAGGAGAGGGAGCGCTACATTGCAGAAGGATACGGAACTATCGGTTCAAAGCGAATGGAGGCCGCCGCAAGAGCTCACCGATTTACGCTAAGAGTGATGGTTCCAAGTTTTGGGTTAATAGCAGAGGCCCTTCTCGTACTGGCTATTGGGACAGCGGTTAGCTGCGGCCTTTTCATACCGGGAGCTGTGCAGCACAGGATCGATTTTGCCGCCCTGGTCTCTTCAGCTACATTAGTGCCCCTCTTTTTTGCGGCATTAGGCCTTGGAATATATGCAATACATTCACTCTGGAGCTACAGGGCCAAGGAGCTCCTTCCCGAGCGGGCGCTGCGACCAGAGTATAAAATCAGACAGCGCGCTGTGCAGCTTCTCCTCCTGCACCAAGTGACCAAGGCGCATAAGGAGAAAGGGGCGCCGCCTGACGAGGCCCTCAGTATGCTGAGCAGGGGAGGGCTTCTTCCTAAGGAACTTTCCCTTGACCTGCACGGAGAGAAGCGGTGGAAAGCAAGACGTGGCCTGCACAACAACCTCCTCCAGGCGTGGCAGACATTCTCAAAGGATGAGCTGCTTGAAATAGGGAGGCACTCTCTTCTACCAAGAGATCTTTTGGAAGAGATACTCTACACCCATTCCCTCTATGAAAAGCCACCCGAAGAAAAAGAGATCCCGTCTCCCAGTGAAGGAGGTCCGAAAGCCGCCCCTCTCTCCACTCAGTTAAGCAACGCTTTTAGAACTGGAAATTGGGGGGACATCGTCGCCGATGATATCACGAAAGAAGCACGGCGCGGCACGTTAAGTAGTTGGGATATTGACCATGCCTGTAGAAAAACGAGGAACAATTATAAAATAAACGAGATACCCGATGGCGTTTGGAAGGGCTGGAACGATCTCTTAAAGATCCTAGGAAATGATCGTCATCCTGATTGGAAGACGCTCTCACCTGACGCTCCGCGCCTTGCCTTTTTGTATGGGCTGATAGAAGACGCTGATGTCAAAAGAGCTGAGCAGCTTATGAAAAAATCGGGACAAAAAATTAAGATCACCCCTGACAGGCTCTTTGAAATAAAAACTAAGCTTGATCGGGGTGTGTGGGAAGGGGGCAGCGTCTCATCAATTCTAGAACTAAGGAAATATGGTCTCATCAGCGTAAAGGCGGCTGCTAAGGCAATACGCTCCTGCCAGAAGAAGGAACCGGACGAAAGGAAGCGCATTCCTAGGGGCGTTCTTAATATTTGGCAGAATCTTGAGCTAATAGAAAACCTGCCAAACGATGGTTATTGGAAGACGGTAAAGCTCCAAGAGGTTGTTGCACTTTGGCGCCACGGCCTTTGGACAAGGAATCAACTTAACCGCAGCCTAGCAAACCACATCTACCTCAAACCGGACGTCGCAAAGGCCCAATCTATTACCAAGGAAGATGTCTTAGACTTCAACGAAATCATGAAACATATAGGCCACAATGCGAAAGTGCTCTCAGCCATCAGAGTCGTGGACCTCTTTAGGAAGGGTCTCTTAACTGCCGATGAGGCGCTATCTGGGCTGCAGCTTGCAAAGACTTTGCCTGAGCACTTTGTTGAAACACCCCCCTTGCTGATCGAGTCGATTAGCAAGGAAGATCTCGTAGATTTCTACAAAATCATAACACATATGCACCTTGACCAGGGAGAAGAGCTTTCAGCCAATAGAGTCATAGACCTCTCCAGGAAAGGTCTCCTATCAGCCGAGGAGGCGCAATATGGGCTGGGGCTTGTAAAAACATTGCCTAAGTACGTTGTGGGAATAGCCCCCTTGCTGATGAAGAAGTGGCAAGATCCAAGTGCCGACGTCAAGTTAGATTTAAGTGCGATTGTAAGTGCGATGAGCGAAAAGAGTATAAAAGAGCTGGGACGACTCGGCCTATTGAATGGATGCGAGCTAAAAGCAGCTCTTTCCGGCAAATGCGCGATTCCGAGCCACGTCTTTGAAAATCTCGATCTCCTAAGAGGCAGCCTGAAAGAACTCTACGAAGCCAATTTAAGCTATCAAGCATTTGTAGAGGTGGTCCGCTACGGCCTAATGGCGGTATCAGAGCGAGATAGAATCAGGCGATCCTTGGACGCGTATTCAATGCAACGCCTTAATGCAGGGTAATCTCTAGTGTTCCTGTAACCAGCTGCGCTCTTGGACTCCCTACTTGTTAATGAACCATTCGATACTTTCGAATAGTTGCCTCTGGACGTAGCTCTCCTTCTTTGTAAATCTTTTTTATGTGGTAATTGGACACAGTCGACTCCTAAAGTGAATTCTTGCAGCACAACCAGCATATTCCATGTGACTTTTGAACCGGCTCCAAAATGTTTAATCGATGATGATCCCGCAAGGCCACCACCTCCTTAGCGCTCCTGGGGCTCCCAGCTGGGGAAGCGCTTTTCGCCAGGACCGCTTGTGATTTGGATCGCGCTCGGCTGGTTGAGGTTGACAAGGTAGAGATCACTTGAGGTAACGGTTGCCGAGTTGAAGACAAGGTGTAGGCTATCTGGAGCCCAGCTGGGGTTCTCTTTATGACCGGGGCCTGTTGTGAGTTGCGATTCGCGATCTGTTTGGAGGTCGTAGATCCAGATCTGGCGAACGCCATCTGAGAGTGCGCTATAGGCAATTTTCGTGCCGTCTGGCGACCAGGCAGGGGAGGTATTTTCGCGATTGCGCAGGGTGATGAGCTTAGGTGTGGGCTTGGAGCTATCGCCCTCTTTTGGCAGGTCCATGATGTAGATGCGCGGCTGCCCATCTTTGTTGGAGGCAAAGGCGAGCCTCTTTCCGTCCGGGCTAAAGCTCGGAGAGGCTTGGGCGCCATGAGGAGCGCTAAAGACCTGGGTGGGCTTGCCGATAGCGCCTGTCTCTGGGGTAAAGGGCTGGATAAAGAGGTCTGGGTTCCCTCCAGCATCACTTACAAAGGCAATCTTGTCGCGCTGCTTTGAGACAACTGGCATAAGCTGGTTTCCCCTCAGGGTGATCAGGCGACGACCAAGACCATCGCTTAAAGGAGCCGCGTAGATCTTTGACTGACCGACGCGGTAGCAGGTGTAGAGGAAGCTGCCGGAGGCCTTCCCACTAGCTGGCGGGAGAAAGGTTGGAGTGACGCAGTAGGAGCCCTCGCGTGTGAGCGGGGCTGCATTGTGGCCGTCGTAATCGGCAATCCAGACCTCAGAATCCCAGTTTTCGGCGCCAGTTGTGGGATGCCTAAGTGTGTAGAGAATACGCGTTTTAGCAATTCCCTCTTTCCCAAAAAGGGTCTTGTGGATGGCATCGGATAGGGTGTGGATCTGGCGGCGATCGCTCGGAAGGCTACCGCTTAATGGAAGGGTGTAGGTAGCAAGCGTCCTACCTGCTGCCACCCCATGTAGGGTTACAACAAGGCTTTTGCCTGTGACCTCACCCCTAACAAGGTAGAGCAGGCCAAGGCTCTTCCAGCGAGCTGCATCGAACTGGCTTAACTCGCGCTCAACTGCAGCCTGCGCCGCCCTCTCTTTGGTAGCACCGGCAATCTCGAGACTACCGCAAACATCGAGGTCGAAGCAGAGCGCGCCGAGGAGCTCTTGGATGTGGTTGTTTGTTAGCTCGTTTGGGCCCTTGCTCTTTGTCCAGGGGGCAAGATAGACGGGGAGACGCTTAGCCTCCGTCGTTAGGAGGATGACGATGGGCTCATCAGCTAGGAGGGGGGCCACAAAAAGTGAGAGTAAGGTAAGAGGAAGAAGAAGAAATTTAGCCATGGCGAGAAGACCTCCCTTTTCATGGATTCCACGTAAGACCCCTAGTTTTACCTTGAGAGGCGATATTCGGGTAGTCGCAAGCCTAATTTCAACACACACTAGTATTGCTTCCCGGACTCCACACAAAGGCCTAAAGAAAAATCTGACGCAAATTGGGATACGACTCTCCGGGAAACAACACTAGAAGTTTTTCGCCGAGGGGGATATGTATCAAACTCTCCTTTAACGCAAATCCTCTTGGGTCATGAGACGATACGCAATTGCTCTGCTAATTATTGCCCTGGTAGTTGCAATTGCTATTGCAGGCTACATCCTCCTGCGACCAAAACACGACCCAGATGCCCTGCTCCTTTATGGAAATGTCGATGTCCGGCTTGTCGATATTGGATTCCGTGTCCCAGGGAGGGTGGCGGAGCTCTTCTTTGAGGAGGGCGATCTGGTGAGCAAGGGATCACTCATGGCAGAGCTCGATATCTCCCCATACGATAGCCAGGCAGAGCAGGCGGCGGCAACGCTCGCATCAGCACGGGCCAGCTTTAAGAATGCCGAGAGGCTCTTAACGCGGCGAGAAGGGCTCATTGATCTTGGCGGTGTGTCGGAGGAGGATTTGGACAACGCCTCTGCAAGCTACTACGAGCTACAAGCAGGCTTAAATCAATCCCAGGCAAATTTAGCCGTGGCACTGGACAATTTAGGCTATACCAAGGCTTACGCCCCAACAGATGGCATCATCCTCACACGCATCCGAGAGCCTGGCACCGTCGTTAGAGACGCAGATCCTGTCTATACTCTCTCTGTCACCTCACCTGTCTGGATTCGGGCCTTTGTAGATGAGCCCCATCTAGGCCAGATCTACTATGGCATGCCAGCTGAGATCCACACGGATACCAAGGGCGGGCCAATCTACACGGGTTGTGTCGGCTTTGTCTTACTCCTTGC
>JAKBAF010000022.1 GCA_021809305.1 bacterium | reverse complement strand
CTCGATGAGACTCTCAGGCTCACTCGCAAACTCTGCCAGCTCGTCTCTGGCTTCAAGCTCACTGGCAGCCAAGGGAAGCTCCTCCTCGATGAGACTCTCCGGTTCACTCGCAAACTCTGCCAGCTCGTCTCTGGCTTCAAGCTCACTGGCAGCCAAGGGAAGCTCCTCCTCGATGAGACTCTCCGGTTCACTCGCAAGCTCTGCCAGCTCGTCTCTGGCTTCAAGCTCAATGGCAGATTCAGGGGCTTCAAGAGAAATTGCAGATGGAGTTACAGCCAATAATATTAGAAAAGAGAAGGCAAAGAGGAAGGGAACTCTAGAGGCTGAGCGAGAAAGAGTTATCACTTAGAATCCAATTAATGTCATGGCTGGTATCAGATTTTTATTTAGATATTTTCCATTATAAAATTCGCCACTACCTAGCTCGGAATATTATCAATTAGCTATTATACGCATGACTATACGATGCAAAATTTATGATTATTTCGAAAGGATTTTTCTTAAAGAAAGGCCGCTGGCTTAGTAGGCTTGATTGCAGTACCATCAAAGAGGAAGATTACAATGCCCTCTATCATCTACTCTTAATGAGCTCCTCCGATCTCTTCATTAAGTAGTCAAAAACGGCCCTAACCTGCTCTCTAGAAATCAAGAGATTACAGATTTTTTATCCTTTTCAGGCCACCATCGGAGGGGGGGCTCTCTTTCGATTACTCTCCAATGTGTAACGGTTACACATCATTTTAGAGAGAAGGAAAAGGAATAATTTTAAGATCTTCAGCAGCAATAACGTTTGGAAAGAGGGACCGGGCCTCCTCCACAAGTGGCTGTGCGTTGGGGTAGCGGGCGGAGAAGTGGGTAAGAACCAGTAGTTCAGCCTCGGCTTCAAGAGCCATCCGCGCCGCTTGCTTGGCCGTTAAGTGGCAATAAGCAGCGGCGAGCTCTCGATGCTCTTCAAGGTAGGTACTCTCGGAGAGCAGCAGGCGAGCCCTCCTTGCCAGATGAACAGCACTTCGACACGGTAAAGTGTCCATAACGACAGCAACACTATCGCCACTTCTTATCGAGCTCACCTCGTTGAGATCGATCCTTTGACCATCGATTTCAAGAAAGCCCGCCTCTTTAATCTGACGCACAAGTGGCCCTGCGATGTGATACCTTTTGAGAGCCTCACCATTGAAACAGCGATGATCAGGTTCTGTGATTCTCCAGCCGATACTTTCAATGCGATGGTCTAGAAAAGCCGCTTCAATGCAGAAGTTGGCATCCTCATGAATAACCCCCTCCTCTGAAATTGGGTGCTCGATCAGATTAAGGCTATCGCTATAGACGCATCCAAAGCGAAGCCGATCGAAAAAGAGCTTTCCACTCGCTGGGAAGTAGCAGTGAATCGGATGGTGGACCTTGTCGATATTAAGCCGCATCAGGATCGCGCCCAAACCAAGGCAGTGATCACCATGGAAGTGCGAGATAAAGATTCGGGTGAGACTGGAAGGGGCAATGTGGGCGAAGAGCAGCTGGCGCTGGGTCCCATCCCCAGGATCAAAGAGCAGCCCCTCACCCCTCCATCGAATAAGATAGGCGCCATGATTGCGCTGCAATGTGGGCTGAAGACAGGAGCTACCCAAAATAACAAGGTCGCGAAGGGAGGGCATGATTCCCCTTTAATTGGCTAAATGAGGGCTGCAGCAAGCGTACTACACTACGCGGCTTTGGAAATAGGCCTCCCCTTATCTTCAAGTAGATACCCCTCATAGATACTTTGCCACCCTTTGGGAAAGAGCATCTCCTCTAAGTAGGAGACATACCACTCGGTTAAGCCAGAGACAGAATGGGCGTAGACCAGGCATGAGTAAGGAGAGCCGTTATAGGTCATCGCGATGCTATTAGCCGCATGGTGGCGAAACTCAAGAAAGGCCTTATTCGTTTTTACGATTCGATTCTTAAACTCATTATCCTGGTTGAGCCTCACCTCCCACTCCCCCTCCTCCTTAAGAAGAGGCTCAAACCTCTCTCGACTCTGGTCGAGGTAGTCAAAGAACTCTGCAACCTCTTCATTGAGATAGGCTAGCCTCTTGTCTGCCTGGTCCATTAGAGAGGCTGTCTTATCCAAGTAGAGATCTGCCTGAGAAGGGAGATCAACAGCCAATGAAAGGACGGTATTAAATAAAAACATTATAAATAGAATGACTAGATAGGGCGGTCTGTTAAATCTCATCTCTCCCTCATAAGTGATATGATTAGCAATTTTTAAGTTTTAGAGATGCTCAAAATTTAACGAGAAATGGATAAATATTCAACTTATTAGAGACGATAAAATCGACCCGTGTTTAGAATGGCGCTGGATTATCGGAAGTAAAGAGGGGTGTATTGGGAATGGATGAGGGTATTTCTCTCCTGTCGAAAGATCATGAGCTGATCGAGCTCTCACAACTTGCAAATGATTTTGCACACTCAGCAAGAGCCCTAAACACAAGGCGAGCCTACGCCTCGGACTGGAGAGACTTCCAATTCTGGTGCCACTCTAAAAACTTGTCGCTACTCCCCGCTCATCCGCTAACGGTTGCCCTCTATTTAAGCGATCGCGCCTCGAACGCCTGGATCGATCTTAAGGGGGGATGGCGCAAACCCCTCAAAACCTCCTCCTTACAGAGGCGCCTCTCCGCCATTAAGACGGCCCACTCGATGGCGCAAGAGCCCTTCGATAAACACCATCCTGCCCTCTCTGAGACGTGGAAGGGGATTCAGAAGAGCCTAGGGGTTGCGCCGCAAGGAAAATCGCCACTTACAATCGATGACCTCAAAGCGTTAATCGACCACTTAGACGGCGGCTCTCTAATTGAGGCGCGCGACAGGGCGATCCTTCTGCTCGGCTTTGCGGGTGCCTTTAGACGCTCCGAGCTTGTTGCCATCACAATTGAAGACCTCTCCTTTCCAAAAGAGGGGTGCCTCGTCCACCTACGCCGCTCCAAGACCGATCAGAGTGGAGCAGGGCGCATCATCGCTATCCCCTACGGCTCAAATCCGCTCACTTGTCCCGTACGGACGCTACAGGAGTGGATTGCCGCCTCTGCCCTCTCAAATGGCCCCCTCTTTAGACGCATCGATCGACACGGGCATTTGGGAGCCCATCCCCTCTCGGATCGATCGGTCGCCTTAATCATTAAACGCAACGGCTACTTGAAAGAGCGAAGCGCCTCCTATGCAGGCCACAGCCTGCGAGCAGGCTTTGCCACAACCGCCGCTCAGAATGGCGCCTCGGAGCACGCCATTATGCAACAGACTGGCCATAGAAAGTCGGATACGCTGCGCAAGTACATCCGCATCAGCAGCCTCTGGAAAGAGAACGCCGCCACCAAGCTTGGGCTGTAGGGGGTTGAGGATCGAATAAATCGAATAAAAAGAGGTTTGTCCTCACACTACCCTCTTACCGACTCGGTCACCGGCTGCCCCCCTAAGCGCTCAAAAAGAGTCATCCATGGATACGCCAACGGGCTATCAAAGACTGGGCCCTCTCTTAGAAAAAACCTCCTTTACCTCAGCTGAGGCGCGAGCGCTAGGACTCTCCTCTGCTCTCATCAACCACTACATCAAGCAGGGCCACATCAAACGGCTCGCTCGTGGGATCTATCAGAGCCACCACTACACTTTCCCACAGGACCTCTTGCCATGGCGGGGGCTGATCGAAGCGCTCCATTCGGTGAGAGGAGGCACGATCTGCCTCCTCTCAGCCCTTGCGCTCTATAGGATAGCTGAGCCTCCAAGAGAGTACTGGATCGGGGTCGCTCATACTACTTCTGTAAAAAAAGGCGGAGGGAAAAAGATTGTAAGGCTGCGCAACATCGAACTTGGAAAGACGCAAATTGAGCTTCATGGGGTGGCTCTGCCCATCTTTGATCGAGAAAGAAGCCTTATAGATGCCCTTCGACTATTGCCTCGCGATTTAGCCATTCAGCTTCTAAATAGAGCGCTCTCTCTTACGTCAAACCGAATAAAAATTAAAAGACTTATCATCTACGCTACGCAGCTCAGATTTGACATCAAACCATATCTAAAACTTATCGATCCAGCGCTAAAGAGATAAGTGCATCATCTTTAACCATCCACCTACACCATCAAAAAAACACAATGAAGTCTTTGTAAATAATCCATAAGATGAATAGTATATGATAAAACAACGCCTCAGATGAGGCATAGAGCTGTCAGTAGCAACGCGCGAACTGATGTGAACTCGAAAATTATACACTTTCAACAATACACCCTTAATAGAGGGAAACAATTTGAAGGGTAAGAGCGTCTTGAAATGGATAGGCTTAATAGAAATGAGATTGAAAAGTGCAGGATACGAGAGCAGGCCGAACGGCAGGTTGGAGAGGTGCGCGCCCAACTAGAAGATATAAACAGAATTCATCGAGCTCTCTATGCTCCTACCCACATTCACCCCTACGAGGTAATTCCTGAAAGGCTTCTCTTCGATCCCCCCAAACGCCCCAATATGACCCATCTCTTAACTCAGATTAACAGACTAAAAGAGGAGGCGGTTAGTAACGAAAATATTAAAACTGAAAACAGGTTTGTTAAAGAAGAGAATAGCCGTCTTAGAGAGGCACATGAGCAGATGATGAGAGAGCATAGGCTAAGAGCTGCAAACTGGGTTGAAGAGGCCGAAAAGCAGAGGGCCCTTCTTAGCGAAAAGGAAGAGGCCATAAAAATAGAAAAAAATAAGAGGCGCCTTCTTGAAGGTCGCTGCACCGATCTCATTTATGAAAATGCCTCGCTCTACGAAGAGAGCGATGAGAAGAGCGCCACTATCGAGTCGCTAAAAGCGCATCTAAAAGATCTAATGTCTGCAAACCAAATGGTGGGGCGTTAAGCGCTCTACTGCCTTTAGCTCGCACTCACCTCCTCACCCAAACTCTCATCCCCCTCCATTTCTCTATCGCAGCGCGACATCTTTTGTCTCTGACGCCATCTTAGATAGCTCCGCCACCCCTCCCCGCTGCAAGAGATGGGCTGCGCAAGATCGATAATCTCAACTGGCTTGCAGCGATCCCGACTCACCTTTGGAATTTGTAGGTTGATCGATGGAACCATCGATGGATTCGGAAGGGGTGTTAAAGCCCTAAAAAGGCGCCATAAAGAGGCTAGAAGCCATTCAACGGGATTGGATCCATGAAAAAGGAGATCGCGCAAGGAAGGCCTTCCATAGCGTTCTGGAGAGGCCTCCTGAGGGTGTCTGATGATCTCGTTACTGACCCAATGGTTGAATTTGCCACCAAAAAATAGGTCGTCTTTGTGGTTTTGATATTTTTTTAATTTGTATGACGCTCTCATCTTCGTCCTCTAAAACGCAATCTGAGGTGAAAATATAGTTAATCCTATTTTTTATGCAGCTCTTTTTATTGAGTTATAGATTTTAGCAACCTTCAAACAGGGGGAGGGGGTTGCAGTTTACCGACCACTTGCGTATAAAACGCCCAGGCCACCTTAGGCAAAGGATGGCTTTTTGCGAAAAGCCACATGCTGCGGAAATGTGAGCTTTCTCCCCACCAGAAAGAGTGTAAAAAAATATGTTAAAGCACGCCGAAGGCGGTTCGCGGTCTCTTAATCTATATCCTAATCTAGAAGAATATAGGAGGTCGATTTTCCCTGGGAAACGTGCGACAAATTCCGAATGGTTTTGCGACAAATTCCGAATGGGATCTGCGACAAATTCCGAATGGTTTTGCGACAAATTCCGAATGGGGTGTGCGACAAATTCCGAATGACACATGCGACAAATTCCGAATGGTCAAATTTTTTTGTTAAATTATCCACAGGAGAGCCATGGCTAAAAGTGGTGAGATGAAGAGCGATGAGGTGAGACTGCTCGAGCAGACTTGGGCGACACAGATTGGTCTCCACTCGGTTCGAAACATCATTGGCAGCGAGCAGCAGCTCAGCCTCTTTAGCGAGCAGAAGCCAAAGGAGTTTGCCAAGGTCTACGGCATCCACCTCGAACGAGAGATTTCGAAGTTTGGCGTCGATCTGACCGATATCCAGTACCGGGTGATGGAGGCCATTCTTCTCGGCTTCTCTAAGACGCGTTACGAGGGCAATATCGAGCCCAAAGATAAGGATCAGCTGATCAAAGAGAGGTATCCAACAGGGACCTGCCCTAACTCCTACAAGTACATCGAGAAGCTGCCCCGTTTGAGAGCTACTCAGTCCGAGATATTAGAATGGGCGAGGATTAGCAAAAGCAGTATCGGAGATATACAAAGTGTGATTGAAGCAATTAAGCATCTCGGCACTGTCCAGTACTGCTTTTTTTACACCAGGCTTGCCTTAGATGATGAGGGGCAGCCTATAAAAGACAAAGATGGCGACTGGAAGAAAGAAGAGGTAATGGCTGTCGATACGTTGTTTACTGTGGGGTTTGTAAGGGATGAAAACTCTCAGAACTTAAAATACTACGAGATCACGCCAAGTTGCATTTTTCTTGATCAGAGAGAGAGCTATTTTATGCTGATTCCCTATAACTGGAGGGAGGAGGTTCGCAAGCTCGTTGGTCAAAAGAAGGCCTCGTCTTACACCTTTCGCTTCCTTCTATTTTTGCGCTATCAGTTTGAGTTAAAAAGAAGATCGATGAAGGAGAGGGCGCCTTATATTATCAAGTGGAGCTCAGAAGAGGTGGCCATTGCGGTTAAGATGCCCCCCTCTGTCTACAAAAGAAAGAAGGCGAGAGCTAATAAAATACTAGATGATATCTACTCGGTAGCCAAGCAGCTTGGCTATCTCTCCTCCTACGAGAGGCAAGAGGGGGTCGATCTTCTCGTACTCAATGAGGAGAAGTACTACACACCAAGGCACTCAGAGAGCCTCTTGCCCGTCTCGCTTGAGAAGGACTCCAAGGAGATGGAGGCGGCAACGGCCCTCTACCACCTCTTTGTTCAGGAGAAGAGGAGGCTCGATCCGCGCTACAATCCAGCTGCGGGAGGTCCTATTCGAAAGTCCTCAATTGAGTACCTGATGAAGCTTCTCAACGAGCGCTCCTTTGACGAGATTAAGGAGGTTCTCCTCTGGGGAATTGGGCGCCCCTACTGGTGTACGCGCATTGGTACTCCGTCGAAGTTGCGCAAGCATTTTCACGAAGCACTTCTCGAGATGAAGGCCTCCAAGCGAGATCCCAAGGTGGGGCGCGAGCAGCAGATCGAGCGCAACAAGGAACTTGCGATGCGCATCGCTCTCAAGCTTGAAGAGAGCCCATCTAAGTCCTCAGTTAAGGCCCTAAACAAGTACGTTGAGATCGGCAATGATATCCACCCTCCCACCTGCATCCCCTACTCCGAAAATGGCTTCGAGGAGCAGTTAGAAAGCGCCATGAGGAAGTGGGGGCTGGCCATTAAGGGGGCAACGTAAGAGCAAGCCAGGGTCTCATATATCAAAAAAGAGCCAGGAGAGCGACTATTAATGAAAAACTATTTGTGTTACTTAAGGTCGGCTTGTCAGGACTTCTCTAAGATTTTGTCAGTAGAGACTTTCTAGACGGGTTCGATGAGTGTGCGATACAGATACGTAAGTTAAACTCATCTATCGCCGGCTCTTTATCCTACTCCGACGGCTTCTGGGAGAATGCCATGAGGAGTCGGGATCTGTGGAAAGAGGCGAATTAGAGGCAGGGCAGATAGGCCCCCAACTCGCTCTTATGTGAAAAGGTCTTGGTTCGTAAGACGGCTCCTTTAGCAGAGTAACAGTGAAATCGGAGCGATACTCTTTGATAGGAACAAAAAGTAACATATTAACATTAGTGTGAGGGAGTATTGTTCGGTCTACGACGGACTTTGATAGAAAATCGTTGTATAGTTTTCTGTTCGCTTCAATTGTTAAATGGTCAAAGATGAGGCCTACGGCCATGCCCAAATCAGAACGATTGACGTGTAGATAAGCGGATTGATCTAGACTTGTTCGAGCCAGCATCTTTTTAGCGACTTCTTTAGGTTTGGCGCAAACCAAATTGACTCTATTTGGAGAGAAGCGGTAGTCGTCTTCAGAGTTGTTTTCTATATATAATTGAACCGGCTGATACCCCTTTCGTAAAACATTTCTGTCGAGATATGATTTGCAATCGATAGGTGTAAAGGCCTTGGCAGCAAGGACTACCTCATCTGAATGGACCGAATCGGATACTACATAAGAGAGGTCGCTCAAGGGTAGGGCGTTATATCTGAGGCAACTCGTCGTCAAAATTACGATAATTAGGAAGCTGAGAACTTGAAAATGACTACTTATTTTCATTGTATATCACTTGTGGTTGGTAAAAATAGCTTTAGTAATTACTTAGCCAGCTCCTCTCCATCCAATAAAGGCGTCAAGGTCGGCCTGATAGAGCTTTTCTAAGATCCTGTTTAGCGGCGATTCGCTCTCTCCCCTCTCCATCTCGATCGGCTCGATGTGTTTGGCAACAAGCGAGAAGTGGGAGATAAAGAGCTTGGGAAAGTAGAGAAGCGGGTTAAAGCTCTCAAGGGTGCGCGCTACATCATCGGCAATAATGGAGGCTTTCTTATATTCGCTTCTCTGGACGAGCCTCTCAAAGGCGGCGAGTTTTTTTAAAAAGAGCTCCATCGCCTCAGAGGCAAGTCCGCCAAGCGATGATCCCTCTCCCTCCTCTTTTTTCTCCTCTGCTGGATGGTTGCTTGAGCTTTCGGTGGTAGCAGGGAGCGATCCACCCTCTTGCTCCTTGCAGGCAACCTCTCCGACCTCCTTTATCCACTTCTTAAGCAGTAGGAACTTCTCATTTGTGGGAGAGTGGTCCCACTTTTCTCCAAGTAGATTATTGAGATCGGTGGAGAGGGAGAGGAGCTCCTCCAAGGTCTCATGGGTTACACCCTTTAAGTAGCGCTCCCACTGCTCTCTCTCCCCTTTTTTGCGCAGCCGATCGATAAATTCTAAAGAACGTATAGCACTTGAGAAGAACCAGATCAGGCTCTTTTGCGCATGGAAGTCTCTTTTTTTAATTGGGTTTAATTTCTCCCACTCCTCTCCTATAAGCAATGATATTGCGGAAAATATCTCTTTTAGTGAGGTGACCCCTCCATTAATAAATATAGGGTAGATAAAATAAATGATGAGTCTAATATCAAAAAACCCCTCCCTCAATCGATCTTCAATAAGTAAAGAGGCGTTCTCATAGTCGTCCAATTCAACAAATGAGACGATCTCTGTAAATTTCTGATCGATTTCATCCTTAAATAGAGGAGCTCTCTCTCCGAGAAGCTCCTTGAGAAGATCGAGACGGTTCATAAAACTATCCGTAAGTGGTTATTATATGTTAATTACGGAAGTTCTACAGCTGGGCCGGCACTTGTCCTGGGGCGATAACGCCTATTATGCCACCCATCGCACAAATAGCCTTTGCGCCTGTATCGAAGGTGGGTGCTTTATCATTAAGGGTGTGCGAGGCCCCCACCCAGGCGGCGGTTTTAGGGACGCAAGGGCACATTGGACAGATAGCACAGGCTCCAAAGGAGGGGATGTTTAAAAGGGGAACGGCATCCTGCATATTGGCCAGAGGTTGGCCAGTTGAACTACTTTTGTGTGTGGGTAGGATGGTGAGGGGGCCCGGTGCTGCTCCAACACTGCAGCTGATCAGGGTTCCATTTGAAAGAACATTGCCCATAAGAGACTCCTAAATTATAGTATTATTATAGAAATTGAGCCAGCTCAAATGTAGAGATTAGAT
>JAKBAF010000021.1 GCA_021809305.1 bacterium | reverse complement strand
TCAAACCACTTAGCTTGGAATTTGAGGCTACCATCGCGCTTGTCGATCTGAAGAACGGCGTAGAGGAGCTGGTTTTCAATAAGGAGGTGGCCCTTCTCCTCATAGAGCTCAGACCAGATGGGGAGCTCATACGCCTCGAGGGAGTCACTAATGGTAAGAATAGCGAATTTTTTGCCTGTTTTGGAGGCGATCTTGGTTGTAATGGTCTCAACAAGGAAGGCGGTGCGGAAGACGGCGTTGTGCTCCAGCCGCTCAGCATCTGTTAGGGAGAGACAGGAGAGAGAGGTGAGAAGCTCTGCGTAGGCGCCTATGGGGTGGCCAGTGAGAAAGAAGCCGAGAAGCTCTTTTTCGCGAAGGAGCAGCTCTTTCTGAGTTCGAGGCGCAACCACTGCAGGCAAGGGTGGCGGGACCGCCTCCTCACCTTTGGGCTCCATAAGAGAGAAGAGGCTGAGAACACCTGTTGCCCTCTCCTTCTGCTCACGCGCTGCGGTCTCATAAAGGGGAGAGAGCTGCTCTCGAAGGAGATCTCGCGACCAGAGTGTGAAATCAAAACAGCCCGCATCGATGAGGGTTTCGATCACCTTCTTGCCAACCTTCTTCGACTCAAGCCGCTGAAGGAAATCGAGGAGGCTCTCATAAGGGCCGCTCCGATCACGCTCCTCCACAATCGCATCGACAACTCCCATCCCGATGCCTTTGATACCACTCATGGCAAGGCGAATGCCGCAGGGGGCAGCAAGAAAAGATGTGCCCGATTCATTCACATCGGGGGGCAGAATAGAGAGTCCAAGGCTTTGTGCTTCTCGGATGAATTTTGCAACCTTCAGCGTATCATGGCGATCGCAGGTCATGAGAGCCGCCATCCACTCCGCTGGATAGTTGGCCTTCAGGTAGGCGGTGACATAGGTGAGAAAGGCGTAGCAAGCAGCATGCGACTTATTAAAGCCATACTTTGCAAACTGCTCCATCTTATCGAAGATGCGCAGAGCCAGCTCCTCTGGTATCCCATTGGCAACAGCGCCACTGCTAAACTTCTCTCGCTGGGCCGCCATCTCCTCCATGATCTTCTTGCCCATGGCACGACGAAGCACATCTCCCTCGCTTAAGGTGAAGCTTGCAAGCGACTTGGCGATCTGCATCACCTGTTCCTGATAGACCATAATGCCGTAGGTCTCACCGAGTATCTCCCTAAGGAGCGGGTGGTCGTAGTCGATTGGCTCACGCCCATGCTTTCTCTCGATAAAGGAGGGGATCATCTCCATGGGACCTGGGCGATAGAGGGAGACAACCGCAATGATCTCCTCGAACTTATCGAGGTGGAGGTTGCGCGCGAGCTCCTGCATGCCGCCTGTCTCTATCTGAAAGACGCCAAGAGTTCTGCCCTGGTTGAGCAGTTTGAAGGCTGCAGGATCATCGATTGGAAGGGTGAGTGGATCGATCTCAACCCCCTTGGAGGCCTTGATCGCCTTCAGCGCAAGATCGATCGAGGTGAGTGTTTTGAGACCAAGGAAGTCAATCTTGAGCATCCCCACCTTTTCGACCGGCTTCATCGAGTACTGAGTGACATATATTTCTGAGTCTTTTGCCGTACATATTGGAATATAATCCATGAGAGGGCCGGCGCTAATGATGACGCCTGCTGCATGAATGCCAGTACTGCGAACCCCACCCTCGAGCTTTTTGGCAAGGTCGATCAAACGAGCGGTCTCCTCATCCTCTTCGACGAGCCTATGCAGATCGGGGTCGATCTCAACGGCGCGCTCGAGCGTAATGCCAAGGTCATCGGGAACGAGTGCTGCAATGGCGTTCACTTTGGGAAGGGGGATGCTGAGGACACGGCCCACATCTTTGATGGCCATCCTAGCCTTCATTGTACCGAAGGTGATGATCTGAGCGACGCTCTCTCTGCCATACTTACCCACCGTATATTCGATAACCTCCTGGCGCCGCTCCATGCAGATATCGACGTCGATATCGGGGTCAGAGAGACGCTCGGGATTGATAAAGCGCTCAAAGAAGAGGTTAAAAGCTAATGGCTCAATATCGGTAACGCCAATGAGATAGAGGACAATTGAGCCAGCGCCCGATCCGCGACCGGGCCCAACGGGAATTCCGCGCCGCTTGGCCCAGTCAATAAAGTCCCAGACAATAAGGAGATAGTCGCACATTCCCTTGGGGATGATGACCTCAAGCTCCATCTTGAGGCGCCCCCTCACAACCTGTAGGGGCTCCTCCCCTGGGTAGCGCTGGCTAACGCCTAGCAGCCGCTCCTCAGTATACCGCTTGGGGATAGCCTCCTCGCAGAGCTGTTTGAGATAGGCCTCGCTTGCTGCCCGCCTCTCCTCATCGCTCACCTTTTTGTCACCGAGTGTTGGCGGCCGATAGACAGGGTAGTGCTTCGTCTTAAGGTCGAGCTTGAGCTGGCACTTCTTGGCAATTTCAAGGGAGGTAGAGAGCGCCTCTGGAAGGTCACTGAAGAGGGAGGCCATCTCTTGTGGCGACTTAAAGTAGTACTCATGAGAGGGATAGGTGCGCCGCTTCGGATTGGGGTGGCGCCGTTTTGGATTGCCAAGTGAGTCGCGCTCCCAAACCTCGCAAGGCTCACCACTTTGAATATTGAGGAGGATCTCATGAGCCCTCCAATCAGATCGCCTAAGATAGTGGATATCATTTGTCGCAACGAGGGGAATCCCCTTCTCTTTAGCAAGCGAGATAAGGAGGGTGTTTACCTTTCTCTGATCTGCAATAAAAGAGTCGTACTGCTGGTAGAGCCAGCTCTCTTCTAAGAAGCCCTCCTCTTCAATTGAAGAGCGCTCCATTGGGTGGCGCTGGATCTCAAGGTAGAAATCGGAGCCGTAGATCTCTTGATACTCGGCAACAAGACCCCTTAAAGCATCGGGTGTGCCGCTCTGTGCTGTTTGAGCAATCTCGCCGCTTAAACAAGCCGAGAGACAGATAAGCCCTTTTGAGTGGCGCCTCAAGAGCTCCTTATCAACCCTTGGAAAGTAGTAGAACCCCTCGAGAAAGCCCAGGGAGGAGAGGGTGCAGAGGTTGCGATACCCCTCTTGATCTTTTGCAAGAAGGACGAGGTGGTGGGCCACCTTGCCGCCCGGCGCCTTGCTCTTCTCCAATCTAGAGCCGGGAGCGACATAGAGCTCGCACCCGATGAGTGGCTTAACTTGATGAGCCTCACATTCTTGATAGAATTCGACGGCTCCATAGAGGTTGCCGTGGTCGGTAAGGGCAAGCGCTGTCATGCCATGACCTGCCGCCTCTTTGGCTAGATCTTTGACAGAGGGAAGCGCATCGAGAACAGAGTATTGGGAATGGGTATGTAAAGAGGCCCACGTCACAGGAAGTTCTTCCTAACCTGTTGTCGCAACAGCCGAGCGCTCTTTGCGATGCGTCTTTGACCAGAGTGGAATTAGGAGTAGGGCAACAATGATACTCGATACAATAAGAGCTGCAAAGACAGCATCCCATCCGCCCTGCCTGTTGAACATAGCTAATGGCCCTCCCGCAACGGCCCCTCCAATATAGGCAAAACAGCCGGCAAATCCAGTAGCTGTTGCAGAGGCCTTCTTATGAGAGAGCTCGGCCGCCGCGATACCGATGAGCATTTGGGGTCCATAAATAGAGAAGCCGACGCCAAACATAGCACAGCAAGCAAGTAGCCAGCTGCTCCCTGTCATCCAGAAGGCTGTGACAGCCCCTACAACAAGAAAAGCAAAAAGAACGCTTACAGGGCCTCGCTTCCCCTTAAAGACAATGTCCGAGAGCCAGCCAGAGGCTAGACTACCGCAGAGGCCGCCGATCTCAAAGAGAGAGGTCACGACAGCAGCCTTTGAATAGGAGAGGCCTCTTGCCTGCTGCAGGTATACAACTCCCCAATCAGAGACCCCTTGCCGAACGATGGTAAGAAAAAAATAGGCGGCTGCAAGAAGCCAGATGTAGGGGTTTGATAGGACGTATTTAAAGAGAATCTCGCGCGTTGTCAGCTCCTCTTCAGCCTTAAGGGGAGCAGCAACTGCCCCCTCCTCGCTCTTTTTCACTTCAGGCTTAAACTCCTCAACAGGAGGAAGACCTAGCGATTGGGGCGTATCACGCAGGAGGTTAATGAGAAAGAGCCCTGTAACAATTGCGATTGCCCCTGGAACCCAAAGACCGTAGCGCCAGCTCCCAAAGTAGACGACCGCCTGAACGACGATAAGCGGGATAAGAAAGCCACCGAGGTTATGCGAGGTATTCCAGACTGCCCACCAGCGTCCACGCTCCTTTTGGCCGTACCAGTGAGTGAGAAGTCGTGAACAAGGCGGCCATCCACACCCCTGAAACCAGCCATTAAGCCCCCATAAAATCCCAAAGACGATGATGGAGGAGGACATCCCAAAGATGACGTTAATCACCCCTGTAATGATCAGGCCAAACGCCATAAAGTAGCGCGGGTTTGAGCGATCTGAGATAATGCCCCTTGTAAACTTACTAAAACCATAGGTGAGTGAGGTGGCGGTTAAGATCCAACCGATGTCAACCATAGTAAGGTTGAGCTGTTCCATCATGAGTGGCAGGACTATCGGGAGATTTTTTCGCGCGAAGTAGTAGACAACATAGCCGATATACATCCCAGTGAGGGTGCGCAGCTGCCAATATCGGTACTTTTTCTTTACTTGCGCAGGGTCCTTTAGCCTCTCAACATGCGGCGCTGGCTTAAGGATTCCAAACATCCCCCTCTCTCCTATGGTCTCATACAACCGAAATAAGATATGTTGATAGTGCAACCCAAGGGATAAGTCAATCCCTAAATCCCTTAAGACCTGGACCGACAAGAGACAGTCCTTACCAACACCGCCCGTTTCCTAAGCACAATCAGAAAAAAACAAAAGCCTTCATAAAGAACTGGATAAATGTTATCATAAACTAGCTAATTTATGTCCAACAATTCAGCTTTTTTTCTCCAAATGCAATGTTTAATTTTATTTAATCGACAGCTGGGTCTAAGGGAAGACTCTATGGCTCTCCCCATCGGTTGATAGATTTTACAGATAACACCCCTCTTGCGTATACTTCTGGCTGATTTTTTATGATGGAACCGGCGTTTTAGCGATGACAAAAAATTCCCTTCCCAAAGGGGTCTTCGATATCTATCCTCTCTCCCCCAAGGATGAGCTCGAGGGCGATGAAGCATGGAAAGATTCTGCTCTCTGGCAGTACCTCGAGAAAGAGATCCGCGAGCTTGCCCACCTCTTTGGGCTGCTCGAGGTTCGCACTCCGGTATTTGAGCGAACAGAGCTCTTTACAAGAAGCGTCGGAGTAGAGACTGATATCGTCTCGAAGGAGATGTACACCTTTGACGACAAGGGGGGGCGCTCCATGTCCCTGCGCCCAGAGGGGACAGCACCGGCTATCCGCGCACTTGTAGACCATCGCCTGCAACCAGACGGGCCCGTCCATAAGCTCTATTACATTGGACCCATGTTCCGCTATGAGCGCCAGCAGCTTGGCCGCTACAGACAGCACCACCAGTTTGGGGCAGAAGTTGTAGGAGACGGCTCTCCCCTCCGTGATGCAGAGCTCATCGATCTTCTCTGGACACTCCTTCGCAAGTTGGGTTTGAGCCAGCTCTCACTCCAGATCAACTCTATTGGAACAAATGAGGCGAGATCGCGCTATAAAGCCGCCCTAAGAGAGTATCTTAGAGCCCATCTTGGAGCGCTCACCCCCGATTCGCTGCGGCGGTTTGAAACGAACCCCTTGCGCATCCTCGATTCTAAAGAGGAGGCTGATCAAGCGATCTTAGTGGGCGCCCCCTCCCTCCTTGATTTCTTGGAGCCCGATTGTCTACGCCACTTTGCGGACCTGCAAGCGGCTCTAAAAGAGCTCGGTATCCCATTTGAGGTCAACCCGCGGCTAGTACGCGGACTCGACTACTACAATCGAACCGTCTTTGAAATTACAACAAGTGAGCTCGGCGCCCAAAACTCTTTAGGTGGTGGGGGACGCTATGATGGCCTTGTCAAGTCGCTTGGTGGCCCCGACCTCCCGGCCCTTGGTTTTGGCGCGGGCCTTGAGCGGATCATCCAAACGCTATTGCGTCAAAAGATTGCACTACCACCGCGCCCCCATGTAACAGCCCTCCTGCTCCCATTAGGAGAGTCAGCAAGACAGCCAGCCTTTCGGCTCTTAAAAAGACTTCGAGAGCAGGGTGTGGCAGCAGAGATTGACCTTGGAGAGAGAAAGCTAAAGGTGGCCCTTCGCCTAGCAGATCAGATGGGAGTGGACTACGTTCTGCTCCTCGGTGATGAGGAGCTTACCACGGAAACCTGCACGGTTAAAACCATGAAAGGGCATGCGAGTGAGCGGATTGCCCTCGATCAAGTGATTCACTACCTAAAGGATAGCCATGTTTGACTATAGGCGGACACACCACTGTGGCGCCCTTTCAAAGAAAGAGATTGGTGAGCAGGTAACCCTCTCTGGCTGGGTTCACAGGCGCAGAGACCACGGCGGACTCATTTTCATCGACCTGCGCGATCGCTATGGGATCACCCAACTCGTCTTCGACCCAGCACTTGATGCTGAGAGTCACGCAACAGCTAATCGGTTGCGCTCTGAATGGGTTATCTCAGCTAAAGGCAAGGTTGTTCCACGGGGAGAGGGGCTTACAAACCCCAGGCTTCCAACGGGTGAAATTGAGATCCGAGTGGAGGAGATGAAGGTTCTCTCCCAAGCCAAGACCCCCCCCTTTTCCATAGCCGATGAGGCCATCGAGGTGAACGAGGACCTAAGGCTGACCTATCGCTACTTAGATATGCGCCGCGGCAAGCTCCACAAGAGCCTCCTACTTCGCCATAGCACCATGATGGCCATACGCGATTATATGGATGGTGAAGGTTTCTGCGAGGTGACAACTCCAATTCTTGCCAAATCGACGCCCGAGGGCGCCAGAGACTACCTTGTCCCCTCAAGGGTCCATCCTGGTAGCTTCTACGCCCTTCCCCAGTCACCCCAGCTCTTCAAGCAGCTCCTTATGCTTGGCGGTATGGACCGCTACTTCCAGATCGCTCCCTGTTTTAGGGACGAGGATTTGCGCGCCGATCGCCAACCTGAATTTACCCAGATTGACGTTGAGATGAGCTTTCTCACCCCAAATGAGCTCTTCTCCATCATTGAAGGGCTCCTTCAGGCCGTCTTCAAAGAGACAATTGGCCAAGAGATCTCTCTGCCCTTCCCTCGGATGCCCCACGCAGAGGCGCTCGAGCGCTACGGCACCGATAAGCCCGACCTCCGCTTTGGCATGGAGCTCATCTCCCTAAGCGATATCGCCGAGCGCTCCGAATTTACCGTCTTTCTTGATCAAATACGTGCTGGCGGTATTGTCAAGGGGCTCTGCGTTAAGGGAGGAGCCGATATTTCGCGCCGTGAAATCGATGAGTACACAGCCTTTGTAGGCAGGTTCGGCATTCAGGGTCTTGCTTGGATGAAGGTTCAAGAAGAGGGCCTCTCCTCCAATATCGTCAAATTCTTCGGTCCCGAGCAGCAAGCCGCTCTGATCGCAAGGATGGAGGCGAAGCCTGGAGATCTTATCTTTATGGTTGCAAGCTCCGTTGACCGGGCAAATCAAGGGCTCGACCACCTGCGTCGCAAGATCGCCCGCGATCGCAATCTCATAGCGCCTGGCACTTACGCCTTTCTATGGGTTGTCGACTTCCCGCTGATGCGTTGGGACCCCCAAGAGCGGCGCCTTGATACGGAGCACCACCCTTTTACTTCTCCCCATCCAGAGGATATCCATCTCATGGAGAGCGATCCTCTTAAAGTGCGCTCCTCAAGCTACGATATCGTTCTTAATGGGTACGAGCTCGGATCCGGTTCCCAGCGAATTCACGATGGTGAGCTCCAAAGGAAGATCTTTGAGATACTCAAGTTAACGCCCGAGCAGATCAATGAGAGATTCGGCTTCTTCGTCGATGCTCTGCAGCATGGGACCCCGCCGCACCTGGGTATCGCGCTTGGGTTCGATCGGCTGGTTATGATCCTATCGGGTACCGACAACATCCGTGATGTTGTCGCCTTCCCAAAAACACAGCGAGCGAGCGACCTCATGATGGATGCTCCCTCAACAGTAGACCCTACACAGCTGCGCGACCTGCGGATCACCATTGATCCCGAGAAGTAGGCTAGAACATCAAAGCAAAGGTCTTGGCTTCTTGTACCACACAATTTAAGGAATGATTTATGAACAAAATTAAGTCGATTCTCTTCACACTCCTTGGTCTTGCAGGCGGCCTTGTAGGAGGCTTCGCCCTCTCAAGCGCTTACCACGCCACTTGCACCCACGAATCCGCTGCCACAAATGAGGTGAGCAGTGCGGCCGAGGCGCCAGCCATTGTACAGACGATCCAAGAAGATGGAAGCATCGATATTGTTCGCGTCTCAGAGGCCTTCGGCCACATGATCGCCACCAACCTCTCAGGTCCAGGCTTCTCGCTCGATGTTGACGCCATTATTCGGGGCATCCGGCTTGCTGCGGGTGGAGGGACCTCGCCAATGAGCGAAGAGGAATACCACGAAGCGCTCTCCCTCCTACAAGAGCGAGCCTTCTACGACCTTGCTGCAGGTAACCTCTCATCGGCCGAACGCTTCCTCGAAGAGAACGCCTCTAAGGAGGGAATCGTCCAACTTGAAGAGGGTAAGCTCCAATACTCTGTTGTACAAGCTGGCACAGGCGATATCGTCGAGCAACACTCCCAGCCCCTTATTCACTACACCGGATCGTTTCAAGATGGCTCTGTCTTCGGCTCCTCAAAGGACTCAGACCCCATCACCCTTCCCCTCGATCAAACCATACCAGGCTTTAGCAAAGGCATTACAGGAATGAGAGAGGGCGAAAAGCGCACCCTTTATATTCACCCTGAGCTCGGCTACGGTGTGCACGGCCATCTGCCTCCAAACTCCCTCCTTGTCTTCGAGGTCGAAGTTCTAAAGGCGGGATCACCTTCAGCTGGTGAGAGCCAAACAGCGAGTATGGATACCGAGTAGCTTTTGCAAGCGTGAGGTGATTGCAAAAGGTGAGTTTAACCGATTTTTAGGTGATTTTATCCGATCTTTGCAATTACCTCTAGTTGCAGGAGGGCGCCCTCCTGCAACTACGCGGCAAAGCCAATGGGCATCTTTACATGCGTATCGTCCTATTTGAGCCAGACATCCCCCAGAATGCCGGTAATGTCGTTCGCACTTGCGCCTGTACAGGGGCAAAGCTTGTGCTCGTTGAACCGCTTGGGTTCAAAATAAGTGATAAGGGACTGAAGCGGGCAGGGCTTGATTACTGGCTCGGGGTCGATGTAACGATCAAAGGCGGCCATGAGTTTGAAGCGTTGCTTGAGGCAACAACCGATCCAATCTACTTCTTCTCGAGCCATGCAACACGAAACTATACAACTGTCTCATATGAACCGGATGCCACTTTGATCTTCGGATCGGAGACGGCTGGGCTACCACGCCACTTTCATGAACGCTGGCCCGAGCGCTTCCTCTCCCTCCCGATGAGAAAGGGGGCGCGTTGTTTAAACCTCGCAAATTCGGTTGCCATCGTCGTCTATGAAGCGTGGCGCCAGATCGGGTCGACGCCGAACCGCACGGCCGACGGCGGGCTCGCGATCCTCGTCGTCCCCTCGAGCGAGGCCGTCCCGCCGGCGGTCCACTGGCACGCGCGGATCGTCCCCCGC
>JAKBAF010000020.1 GCA_021809305.1 bacterium | reverse complement strand
GAGCTCATTGATGATCTGCTGATCACTCTTGCCATCTAAAAGGAGGTGCTTTGCAGGGATCTGCTGGTAGAGGGGGTAGCGCTCTTGATAGAGCCTTTCGAATGACCCTTCTGGGTCGCGTGGATCGAGAATCGCAGGGAGGGGGTCTATGAAAAGACGCTGCTTTAAGGTCTCTTGGCTGATCTCAAGAAAGACAAGCTCTCCCATCTTTTCGAGGAGCTCCAAATTCCGCGCTTCAAGGATAGCTCCACCGCCGAGCGCTATCACGCACCCTTGCCTCTCCTGTAAAGAGAGTAGGGCAAGGTGTTCTAGCTCGCGAAAGCCATCCCGCCCCACCATTTGGTAGATCTCGCGAGAAGAGAGATGCTGGCCGCATTGCTCTTCAAAGAGGTTGGAGATGAGGTTGTCTAAGTCGAGAAATGGAGAGCTTAAGATTTGCGCAACGCAGCGGCCAAAGTAGCTCTTGCCACATCCCTTAAAGCCAAAGAGGATCAGATTCACCCTTCCACCTTGAAAGCAGCGTTTAGGCGGCGCATATCCTGGATAAAGGTGGGGTAGCTCTTTCCGATGCACTCGATGCCGTCGATGCGCGACGCACCCTTTGCACCAAGGGCTGCAACCGAGAGGGCCATGGCGATTCGATGGTCAGCATGGGAGGTAAGGAGAGCGCCCTGCAGGGGAGAGGGGGCGATAAGGAGGCCATCCTCTCTCTCTTCGATTTGGGCACCCATCTTTCTGAGCTCAATTGCAATGGCGTGGATTCGGTCGCACTCCTTTGTGCGGGCGATCGAGGCGCCTGTGAGCTCTGTCTCACTTTGCGCAAAGCAGGCGAGTGTGGCGAGTATGGGCAAGGCGTCGATGATCTCGTTCACGTTGATTTTGGCTCCCTTAAGGGGAGGGCCGGCCTTAACAGTAAGAGAGCGGTGCGCCTTGTTGCTCTCAATCTTGGCCCCCATTTGAATGAGATGATCGATGATCTTTTTATCTCCCTGGACATCTCCCATATCAACGCCGCGCACAGTGATTGCAGACCCTGTGATGAGGGCCGCACTCAGGGGAAAGGCGGCAGAGCTAAAATCGCCGGGTATGGCCACTTCAAAGCCTGGATAGGCAAGACCTCCCTCGATTGTGTACTCCTCATAGTTGCGATGGGTCACCGTGCCGCCAAGGCGGGCAAGCCATGATAGGGTGAGATCGATCCAAGGTCTCTCACCCGGGTTTTTCACAGAGAGCCTGCTTGCACCGTTAAGGAAAGAGGTGGCTATCAAGAGAGCGGATACGGGCTGCGAATCCTCACCGTTAAGCTCTGCAAAACCTGGCTCTATGGGGCCGCGGATAATGATTGGGGCGTAACCATCGAGGCGCGATGAGGTGGCAAAGGCGCCGAGCTGCTGGAGGGCAGAGAGTAGGGGCACTACAGGCCGATTGTGGCGCACTGAGTGGTCGCCTGTGATCACGGTATAGGCGGGAGAGAGAGCGGCTAGGGCGCCGCAGAATCGCAACACCTGACCGGAGTTACCTGACTGTATGATGTCCTCACAGGGGCGCAGCTTCCCACCAACGCCGACTATTTCCATACTATTTGGATCTACCTTGATCTCGGCTCCAAAGAGGCGCATAGCGGCCACCATCGCATGGGTGTCTGGCGATTCGAGGTAGGCAGAGATGCGGGTTGCGCCGCTCCCCATGGCTCCAAAGAGAATGGCCCGCATGGTATGCGACTTGGAGGGGGGCAGGGCGATCTCACCTGCAAGTGGACCTGGGGAGACGATAAGGGTTGCCATGGCTATCTCCTTCCAAATTGCGCAATCATCCACGAGATGGCTTCACTTAAAAGTTGCGGTGTGACCGGATGGCAGTAGGCGCCATCAAAGGTCATCGCCTCTCCAATGCCACTCAAGAGGACAAGGCGCACCTCTCCTTGATGGGCCTTTTTATCAAGCTTCATGACCTGGGTCATGCCCTTCTCATCAACACCGGGTGGGAGCGCGAGGGGAAAGTTATACTCTCTTAAAAGGGCTACGATCGCCTCGCTCTCACTTGAGGTCAAATACCCTAAGCGATAGCTGATATAGCCCTCGACGGCGCAGCCAATCGCAACGGCCTCTCCATGGGCCACCTGATAGCCCGATAGCGTCTCAATGGCATGTCCAACGGTATGTCCAAAATTCAGAATGCGCCGCAGCCCCATCTCGTTTGGGTCTTGCTGGACAATTTCACTTTTGATCGTGCAGCTCGCCTCTATGAGTTCTTGGAGGAGAGCAGGATCTTGCGCCCGCCACCTTTCGCAGGCTCCTTGCAGTTTGGCAAAGAGAGGAGGCGAGGAGATCAGGGCGTACTTCACAACCTCTGCTAGCCCATTTAGCCTCTCACGTTCAGGAAGGGTGGCAAGCATCTCGATGTCTATGAGGACCTTGCGAGGGTGGTGGAGCGCTCCGATAAGATTCTTCGCTCTCTCTGTATTCACCCCCACTTTTCCACCAAGGCAGGCGTCGCACATCGCAAGCAGTGTTGTTGGAATAGAGAGGAGAGCCACCCCTCGGCAGTAGGTGGCTGCGACAAAGCCTGCAAGGTCGGTAACGACCCCACCCCCTAAGGCGATTACAGCCGATTCTCGCCCAAGGCCGAGCTCTATCATTTGATCTTCAATTTTCTCTTTCCAAAGCCTCGACTTACTTGCCTCACCCGGTGGAAAGGAGAGGAGATGGACCTCTAAACCACGCTCTTCCCCTTGAGCTTTGATTGCAGAGCCTAGGAGATCTCGCACATGGTGATCAGTGATCAGAGCGAAGCGCTTCCCAAGTGGGGCGGCAAGATCGATCCAGCTCCCCTGTCGGAGCCCGCCCCGTCCGATAAAGAGCTCGGTCACGCATCTCTTGTGGACCTCTAAGGTGAGGGGCTTCATCGTTTTAGCTCCTTGCAAAAGAGGTGGAGGGCGGTGAGCCCTTGGACAATCTCCTCCTCTCTCCCAGAAAAGGCAAAGCGCACATAACCCTCCTGGCCAAAGGCGATACCGGGAACGGCAGCAACGGAGGCAGACTCGAGTGCCTGCTCGCAGAAATAAAGTGAATTCTCCATCTCAAGGCCCATTTTTTTCAGCTCAATAAAGTAGTAGATTGCAGAGGGGGGTTTTGTCAGCTGGGTATTAAAGAGGTCGTAGAAGGTCGAGGAGAAGAGGTCGCGTCGGCGAGCCATCTCTTGGCGCACACTCTCCGCAACAAGATCTGCATTCTCTAGAGCTGCAACGGCTGCCCACTGGCTGACAAGGCTAGCTCCCGTGAGAGTTTGACCTTGCAGGCGAATGAGCGCCTCCATTAGTGGGGGAGCAGAGAGGACAAAGCCAATCCGCCAGCCGGTCATTCCAAAGTTCTTAGAGCAGCTCTGCACGATGGCGACCCTCTCTTGAAATTTCGGGAAGCTTGCGCAGGAGGTGTAGGAGCGGCCATCGAAGAGAATCTCGCTATAGACCTCATCGGAGATCACAAAGAGATCGTGCTCCCTTGCCCACTCTAGGAGCTGCTCGATCTCATCTCTTGTATAGAGAGCGCCTGTTGGGTTGCAGCCATTATTTAGAATAAGGAGCTTGCTTCTTGGTGAGTGTTGTAAGGCGAGATCTGCAGGCGTCACCTTCCATTCTCGCCTCTCCTCTGTCCTCACAACCCTCACCTTGGCCCCACAGAGGTTGATAATCGGCAGGTAGGAGACCCAGTAGGGAGCGGGGAGGATGACCTCATCTCCCTCCTCAAGAAGGGCTTGCGCAAGTAGAAAGAGGGCGAATTTTCCCCCAGAGGTGACAAGGACCTCGCTCGGACCATATCTCGCGCTGTATTTGCGAGCCATCCACTCAGCAACAAGGCCCCTTAAATCAGGGATTCCAGCAAGGGGAGGATAGGGCACTGAGTGGCGAGAGAGCGCTTTGCGCACCCCCTTATCAATTGCTCTGTGGGTGGGGCAAGCGGGATCTCCTGCTGAAAAATTGTAGACCTCAGCCCCGGCGCGCCGCTTCGCCTGGGCAAGGTCATTCATACGGCCGGTCTCGGTTAATTGGATAGAGGCTCTTTTGGCAAATTTCATACTCTCTCTCGCTTAAGATAGGCAAGCCACCGCTCTAACCACGATTCAATAAGATCGTGGTTCTGCGACTCAATCTCTGCTCGCATGTGCGGGTTGTCGTGGGCAAGCCGCGTAAAGGAGTGAAAACCAGGGCCTGCAATTTGTAGAGTTTCGACCGCCTCTTCCGTGACAAAATTGTAGAAGTGGCGAGCGATCCAGCCGGGAAGGTGGGAGATCAAGGCAGTCTGCAGATCGTGCTCTTGCGCGCTAAGATAGCTCACACAGCCACCAAGTCCGCTCAAAAATGCCTCAACCTTAGCGAGTTTTGAGGGTGAGTTCTTGGAGTGTGGGGTGACAATCCAGGGTGCACCCTGAAAGAGGTGGCTCTCAGCTGCGCTATAGCCACTCTTTTCAGACCCAGCTATGGGATGGGTGGGTATGAGCTCTAGCAAGGGGCATGAGAGCTCCTCAAAGCGCGCAGCTATTGCGCGTTTGCAACTGCCTACATCGATAAGAAGAAGGGGCTCCTCGCGACTCTTTGCGCACTCTGCAATTTGCGCTGCGAGGTCCAGGATAGACCTAAGCGGGGTGGCCAAGATCACAAGATCGACCTCGGGTATGAGGGCGCAGAGTGAGGGGAAGACCCTCTGGATAGTTCCCTCTTGGATGGCCAGCGCTTGGTCAGCATCATCCCGAAAGAGCGCCGCGACCTCTATGCCACATCCGCCCTCCCTTATCCTTTTGGCAATTGAGCCACCGATGAGCCCGAGGCCTATAATGGCCACCCTTCTAAAGGGTTCTATCATGGCTATCCCCCTTATAAAAACCGAGCACCCTGAGCTGCAAGGAGTGCTCCTTGAGCTTTGCAATCAGTGGCTCCATCTGGCAGGCGTTGCTCCTATCAAAGAGGAGGTCGAGATAGAAGATGTACTCAAATGGCCTTTGTTGGAGAGGGCGCGATTCGATCTTGATGAGATTGACCCCATGATCTTTAACAAGCTGTAGCCTATTTGCAAGCGCTCCAACGATGTGAGGCACCACCATCATAAGAGAGCACTTATCCGCCCCATCAGAGCCACAAGCCTCCTTCGAGAGTAAGGCAAAGCGCGTGTAGTTGTCCGGGTAGTCCTGTACATTCTCCTTCAAGATGTTAAGACCATAGATCTTGGCAGCACTTCGGCTTGCAATTGCGCCAATTGTCGGATCTTGCAGGCCTGCGATCTCTTTTGCAGCCCCTGCTGTGTCGTAGGCGATCTCCGCCCTCATCTTAGTATGAGAGGCAATTAGCTGGAGGCACTGCTCTAGCGCTTTTTGGTGGGAGAGAACCCGAGTGATCTTTTCTATCTCCTCACCTGATGAGAGGAGACAGTGGTCGATCTGTTGGAGAATCTCTCCTACAATGTAAAAGCGAGTGTCTCTTAGATGGTCGTAATTCTCGTGAATTGACCCCGCTAGAGTGTTCTCTAGCGGGATTAAGGCGCATTCTACCTCATCTGATTGGAGAGATAAGAAGAGCTCTTTAAAACTCCGCTTGCCAATGAATGAGACCTCTTCACCTGCAAAATAGTTGCAGGCTGCCTGGTAGCTGTAGGAGCCCTCCTCTCCCTGATAGGCGCAGCGTCTCATCTTTCAACCTCCTCTCGCATCCTCTCTTTAGAGAATTCGATAAAGAGGGAGAAGATCTTTTCGACAACCTCGATATTCAAGTGGTACTGCTCGGCAAGCTCTCGGAGCCTCTTGTACTGCCGCTCCTATCTTGCCTTATCTGCGATAGGCTGCGCGGTATCCTTTTTTAATGAGGCGATCCGCTGGGTGATCTATAGCCTCTTTGCGAGCAGCTCAATGATCTGCAGATTGATCTCATCGACCTCGCCTCTTAACGCATCAAGTCTCATAGTGACCTCCCGACCGCTTGGGCGACGGCCCTTACCTCTTGCATCAAGACCTTAAGCTCTCCGGGGAGGAGCGCTTGTGGCCCATCGCTTTTGGCCTCATCGGGTCTGTGGTGGACCTCGATGAGGAGGCCATCGGCGCCGACAGCAATTGCGGCTTTTGAGATAGCTGGGATGATGTCCTTTCTGCCGGCTGCGTGGGTGGGATCGACGATGATCGGAAGGTGGGTGCGCGTCCTTGCAACCGCTACCCCATTGAGATCGAGGGTATTGCGGGTCGAGGGCTCGAAGGTTCTAATCCCTCGCTCACAGAGGATCACCTCGTGATTCCCATGGGTCATGATGTACTCTGCGCTAAGAAGCCACTCCTCAACCGTTGCCGACATGCCTCGCTTTAGGATGACCGGCTTCCCACACTTACCGACCTCTTTGAGCAGGTCAAAGTTGTGCATGTTGCGAGCGCCTATGCGCAGGATGTCTACATGCTCGGCCACCATCTCGACATCCCGTGTATCCATCACCTCAGTTTCGATGAGAAGGCCGTGCTCTTTTTGAGCCTCCTTGTGCCACCTCAGCCCCTCAATTCCTGCTCCCTGAAAGCTGTAGGGGGAGGTGCGTGGCTTAAAGGCGGAGGCCCGCAGAATAGAAATGCCCATCTCTTTAAGGGCAAATCCTAGGATAACGAGCTGCTCATAACTCTCGATGGCGCAAGGCCCAGCGATGATGGTGATCCCTTTGCCACCAATGGGGACGCCTTTAACCTGAATAACCGTCTTCTCATCTTTTGCGATCTTGGCTGCAAGCTTGTAGGGGCTGGAACACTCCGAGATCTCCGATACGCCGCTTAGCTGCCCAAGCTCTTCTAAGAGGGAGGGCGAGGGGTTCTTCTCTACCCCGATTGTGATTATTCCCTCGCGCTCCACGACATGGTGGGCCAAACCGTGGTGATTGAGGTGAGCTACAATTTCTTTAATTTCTTCCTGTGAACTATTTTTGCTTAAGTTGATAAGCATGATCCTTCCCTTTAGTTGAGTTTTTCTATGTTTTTCTTGATGTAAAAGATAAGGGAAAAGATTATTGGCGCTTAGCGCCAAAATAGAAAGGAAGATAGGAGAAGCAAGCAGCAGAGACAACCACCCGAGCGGAATTTAAATCCGCAGGCGCGAGTCGCGAATGACAAGCTGGGTGGAGTGTAGAGGTGTTCATTTTGAACCTAATGCTTACTTGAGTTAAATTATAACAGATGCACAAATTCACTGCCACCTTTTTTCTTACGCGAGGTCTATGCTCTGTATCCCGATAATCGGCCCAACACTGGCTAAGATTGAGAGCCAGGTAGCACAAGGCTGCTGTAGGGGAGACCTTTTGGAATTGCGCATCGATCTCTTTGACGATATCGATTTAAAGGCGCTTAAGAGGCTGAGAGAGGCGATAGCGGTTCCTGTGATCATCACTTTGCGCAAGGTAGATCAAGGGGGCAGATACCGGGGATCTGAGGAGATGCGGCTCCGGGACATAGAGCAGCTTGCCGACCTACTACCTGAATACCTCGATCTCGAATATGACGTGCCTCCTGCATTTATCGATCAGATTAGGCGGGAATTTCCGTCCATCCAGCTCATACTCTCCTATCACAACTTCTCGTTGATGCCAGATGATCTAGAGGGAGTTTTGCACCGCATGCAGAGGGTGGCTCGCGCCATCTACAAGATCGCCTGCATGGCGCAATCAACTAACGATGCCTTGAGGATGCTGCTCTTTGTGAAAGAGCATCCCAGCGTCTTCGGGATGGCCATGGGAGAGGTGGGCCAAGTTAGTCGAATCTTAGGGCCCATTGTAGGCAATCCTTGGGGCTTTGCCACTGTAAATGAGGAGGGGAGCGCTCCTGGCCAATTGAGCTATGAGGATCTGTCGCAGATCTATACGGTTCGGAGGCTGAATCAAAAGAGCGCTATCTACGGCCTTATCGGTGGATCTGTTGCTTTGAGCCTAAGTGACAGGACGCACAACGCTGTGATGAGGGAGCTTGAGGTGAATGCCGTTTATGTCAAAATGGCCCTTCGCGCCTCAGAGCTAGAGGAGTTCTTTTTCTTAGCCAAGAAGATTGGATTCCAGGGCCTTAGCGTCACCATGCCCCTCAAAGAGGCCATACTTCCCTTTCTGGATGAGATTGAGGAGAGCGCGGCAGAGATCGGTGCCGTTAACACCCTTGTCTTTAGGGAGGATAAGCTCATTGGCTATAACACTGATGGAAAGGGGGCCCTCGATGCCATTGAGGAGAGGTTTTTGGTGGCGGGTAAACGGGTGATGGTTCTCGGCGCTGGTGGGGCAGCGAAGGCGATTATCTATGAGGCGATCAAGCGGGGAGCTTACGTTACAGTGTTAAACCGCAACCTAAAGCGGGCTGAGGAGCTGGCGCAAAAATGGCCCCTAAAGGCCGCAACACTTGAATCGATCGCTGAGGAGTTTCAGCGTGGATATGACGTTCTTATCAATGCAACACCTGACGCCCTGCCAATTGATCCCTGTTGGATCGACCCAAAGAGCCTTGTTATGGAGAGTAAGACCCAGCCTAAGATGACCTCCCTTCTTAACCATGCAGAGCAGCTTGGCTGCGATCTTGTATTTGGCTACGAGATGTTTGTTAACCAAGCAGTGCGCCAGTTTGAGCTCTGGTTTCCCGGGATTGGCCCTTCAAAGGTGCGCAAGATCCTACTCTGTGAAGCGCTAAAAAGGCTTTAAGGGGGGCTTTAGCTAGAGAGAGATGGATAGAGCGCTATTAGTAGCAGTATCATAGATGGCGATACTGGCCCCCTTAATGGTCGGAGAGGTCTCCTTCATCAGGGTTCCCGGATTCAAGGAGAGGGTCCTTCCGTGAACCTCATTGATAGGCTTGTGGGTATGTCCATGAAAGACGGCGTCGTACTTGCCGCAAGTAACTAAGGCATTGACAATGCCAGGGTAGTCGCCGTGAAAGACGGCGATCGAGCGATTATCTAAATTTAGCTCCAGAAAGCGATCCTCGTACTCTACATCGAGGTTAAGGTTCGTCTTATTTAGTAGGTGCCTGAACTTATCCCCATCGTTGTTGCCAAAGACCCCGCGAAGCTTAGCCTTTAGATCGCCGAAGAAGTAGAGGGCAAATGGGGAGACCCAATCTCCGCAGTGGACCACCCACTCCACACCGGCTAAATTAAAGTAGTCGACGGCGGCCCTGATCAGATCACCCTGGTCGTGGGTATCGGAGATAACCCCAATCTTCATCAGAATAGCCTTTGGCCGTTGGGAGCTTTTTTCCCGGGAGCTACAAGTATGACCGTTCCCGTCTCATCGGCCACACCAAGTGTTAGGACCTCTGAGCGGAACGGCCCTATCTGCTTGATGGGAAAATTCACAACGGCCAGAACCTGGCGGCCGATGAGCTCCTGTGCATCAGGATAGTGCTCTGTAATCTGGGCAGAAGATCTTTTCACCCCGATTTTTGGTCCAAAGTCGATCTGCAGCTTATAGGCGGGCTTGCGAGCCTCTGGAAAGCGCTCCACGCTTACAATCGTTCCGGTTCGGATATCTACTTTTACAAAATCATCATAGGTGATTTGTGGCGCTGGCTCTGACATAGAATGGCCCCTCCATTACGACTCAAAGTATCGTAATGGAGGGGGCAATTTTAAGGCAGGCCTAATGGCCTTTAATCGATGCGTTCCACAGCAGGCGGCGTCCACGACCCATCAAGAAGAGCCTCTTTTGGCCAGTAGAGTCGCAGCATTAGGATAAAATTGCCCTCAGGCGCTGGCAGCCAATTAGACTCCTTATCTTTGCCGGGCGACTTATTTTGGATGTAGAGCTCGAGTGACCCATCTACGCTATATTTTAAGGGGTTTCTGGGGCTCAGTGTGTAGCGATTCAGAGGGTTCTCCACAAAGAAAAACTCTGGATTGTACATCGTGAGAGACCAGAAGCCATTTACAGGTGGGATCTGATCTTTGGCAAACCGGATAACATAGCGCCCCTCTCCTGTAAGCGGTTTGCCGCTGCTATCAACGCTTGTAGCGGGGTAGATCGCATCTTGTGGAAGATTGGCCCCAAGCCCCACCTCAGCAACGGCTGCGCGTTGAAGG
>JAKBAF010000019.1 GCA_021809305.1 bacterium | reverse complement strand
AATTTGCACTTTATAGAGGTCGACCTCACGCACCTTAGTCTTGACCACCATCGAGTTCAAATCGGGGAGTTCTAGGATGGGTTGGTTCTTATAGACGACATCGCCAACGCGTGGTTTGCGCATCTGCCCTGAGCGGAAAGCTTCCCTATGGACGACCATGCCGGATGATTCAGCTCTGATTTCTGTGAGGTCTAGCTCCTCTTGAGCCAGTCGAAGGTAGGTCTCGAGATCGTGCGCGAGTCGCTCTCCTTGAGCAAGGGATGACCTCGCCTTGACTATTTTGTAGATCCCCGACTTGAGCGTCTCCTCCTGCTTGATGCGTGAGCGGCTAAGAGCTGTCTCTGCCTTGCTCACTCGCATCGGATAGACACAAGAGGCAAAGCTCTCATACTCCATGCGGGCCATCTCGTACGCCTCGCGCTCATCATCTAGCTTTCTCTTGGCAAGCAGAACTTCCGCTCCGCTTAAAATCCCCTCGCTCTCTAGCTGATCGAGCTCACCCGAATAGCCGGCGAGCTCATCGTACTTAGCAAGCGCCTTCTGCATCGCCGCTCGGAGTTTTGCCCTCTCCTGCGGCCCATCTCCTTCAACGATCTTCTTAAGCTCCATCTCACTTGATGCCACCTCATAGGCGGCCCCCTCATTCTCAAGCTCTGCCTGACCGCTCTCCCATTCGAGGTTCTGCCCATACGCTATCAAGAGCTCTAGCTGGTCCTTGAGCTTTGTCTCAAGCTCATTCACCCGCTCTTCAAAGGGAGTGGGATCGAGCCGCACCAAAAGATCGCCAGGCTCTACTGTCACCCCATCCGCAATCAGGTAGACAATCTTTACCTGATCGCCACGCACTTGCGACGAGATAACAACTGATTCCGATGCCTCCAGCTCACCAATAGTGCGCACATCCACAGGAAAGCTTCTCACCTCAGCTGTTGCCATAAGAGGGGTCTCGCCTCCCTCACCCTCCTTGGAGCTACTTGCCAAAATGAAGTAGCCTCCCAGTAGAAGGGGGAGCCCAAACAAGAGGTAGCGCTTTTTCCACTCTTTGATATTCATGGGCCGAAGTATAATCCTCCCCTGCAATATCGCCAAATGGGCGCTATTATAGGGGGAGCTCCTTCGCCAGCAGGCCCATGGCGTAGAGAAGCTGGTATTCGCCGATGATGTGGTCGATGATGGCGCTGAGGTGCTTAGCCTTGGCGGAGCGTGCCGTTTTTTCGGCCGTCACCACATCGGTATTGTGAACCATTCCACGCTCGAACTTAATTTGGGCCAGGCGAAGATCGCCCTCCGCCTTGCGAATTCTCTCATCTTCTAGTGCAATCCGCTCCTTCGCCCTTCCAAGGGCTCGAAGGGCTCTTTTAACCTGAAGAGAGATATTGATCCGTGTCTGCTCGCAGGCGATCTCTGTTGCCCCTAAAGTGATCTGCGCCTCTTCAACACCAAGCCTTGCCGCCTTTGATGTGAGATCGGTTGAAGTAACAAGGCCAATCTCCCACCTGGCCTCACGCTTGCCTGCGCAGGAGTTAATGAGCGTTGTCCCGTCGCCACAGCTCGTGTATTCGGCAATAAGATCGACTTTGGGAAGGAGCTGCTTTTTTGCGATACCCCCTTTGCGTGTTGCCTCTTGCAGGGCGTCGCACGCCTGTTCCACCTCAATGCGATGATTAAGAGCGATCTCTATTGCCTCCTCAATCTCGTAGTCGACCTCCCCATAATTAAGTGAGGCTATGAGACTCAGTGGAAGGTCTAGCGGGAGAGCAAGAAGCTCGCGGAAAGAGTCGAGCGCGCCTTGGTAGCCATCTTCGGCAGCGTGCAGATTATCTTCGGCACCTTTCAGCTCAACACCTGCAAAGTGGAGGTCTCCGGGGCTTGCAAGACCCATCTTCTCCTTCACCTTTGCGGCGTCCCGAACTCGCTTGATGCGCTCAAGTGATATGCCATTTAGTTTGACAGACTCTTCCTGCTTAACAACCTCATAGAAGGTCGTAACCGTATCGAGTATGAGTGAGAGCTGAGCCTTGAGATAAGAGCGCTGCTGGCACCTTTCGTCGTACTGAGCGGCCCGCAGGGAGGAGAGGGTGGCCTCCCGCCCAAAACCTCTGAAAAGGGGTTGGGTGATGCGCACTTTGCCATTGGAGAAGGACTTATGAGAGGCTCTTGTGATGTTAGGCTCAATAAGAATCTGTGTGCCAAGCGGAAATTTTTTTGAGAGGCTAATGCCAGCGCTCACGCTCATCCCATCTCCGGCAAGCCCTTTGGCAAGGTAGGCGGTCTTGAAATCGGGCACAACTTTGAGATCGAACTCGGCGGCGGAGAGGGCAAGACCAATTTGCGAGCGTTTGAGGCTATCTGTTGGGCCATCGAGCCGATGGCTTGCAAGGAGAGCCCGCTCTACTGCCTCTTCGAGCGTGACAAGGCAGGCCTCTTGAGGAAAGAGGGGGATTGCTGCAAGTAGGAAGGCGAGGAGGAGACGTGACATGGAGCATCACGTTTAAGTTATTAAGGGAGCGCAATCGTAGATCATGCGCCCAGTTGTTCGCAAACATCCTCGGAGTAAACATAAATATTTCATTGAATCGATGGCTTTTTTTCCTAAGAAGTGATAAAATTGCTCTCTTTATTTGGAGGGTTCTATGGATTGCACAGCACTAAGAGATCGGGTGGAGCAAAGGTTTGGTCAATCGATGACCCTGGAGGGTGCGCTGATTGCTACTTGTGGGGTCTCCCTCATCTCTTTTAGCTGCTGCTTCATAGCGCTTAGCCGTTTCTCTCCCAAGGGGGGCGCAGGGCCTTTTCTGGAGCGGGGGAGGTTCTTCCTCGTCTATGGTGGCGGAGTTGTTGTAGGCGGCGGTGTTGCTGGAGCTCTTGCCATCAGAGACCATCGAAATGGATTTCCTACGGTTGAGCGACCCGAGATCTCTTCTTGGAAGCGACTCGTTATTGATGGCTGTGCCGTTGCAACGCCTCTGCTCATTGCGGGCTGCGTCGCCGTCTTTTTCAACGGTATATCGGACGCCCTTCGCTCAATCGAGCGTGGAGCTCCCTTTACTCCGATTCGGATCGAGGGCGTCGTAATCAAAGATTGGAACACTCACATCAGAAACTGTCAGGATTCGATCTCCCTCCTGTCGGCGGTTCTGCCAGCAGCCCTAATCCCTTCCTTACTCGTCCGCTGCCTTTCAGACTCACGAGCTACTAACGCTTAGTGCATTGGGGTTAAATGGATTGCACAGCACTAAGAGATCGGGTAGAGGCTCGGTTTGGCCAAGTAGTGACCATGGAAGGCGCATTGATCGCTACCTGTGGCATTACAGCGGTCTCTCTTGCTTGCTCTCTTATTGCAATTGCCCGTTTCCCACTGCCAACTGGCACAATGCGTCTATTGAATCCCACTCGGTTTTTCCTCCTCTCGGGTGTTGGCGCTGTTTTAGGCGGCGGGTTAGCAGCAGGTCTTGCCATCCTTGACCATAGCCAAGGCTTCTCTAAGATAGAGCGACCCAAAATCTCTCTTTGGGAACGAGCCTTTATCGATGCAATCGCTATCGCCGTACCGCCGCTCTATGCGGGTTCCCTAGCTGTGCTTTTGTGTGCGATAGCTTACACTCTTCGTGAGATCAGGCTCGGGAACCCGTTTCGCCCTTTTCCGGGTTACAGTTTTAGAGATTGGGAGACTCTTCTCAAAGGCTACCAGGACTATACATCACTCTTCACTGGGGTCTTTCCCGCATTTGCAATCCCAACTGTCCTTGTTCGCTTTCTTCCGGGCCCAGAAATTAACGCCGCAGCTTGATCGGACATTGTTTTTTCTAGCGACTGTCGGTGTTCGAACTCACTGATATTCAAGACATAAGCTATATTCTTTTTCTCTTTTCGAGGAGCAATTTTTAGCGCGCACATCTCGCCGACATTCATCGCTTGACGTAAGCCTCTTGCTTGTCAGAAACTATAGAGGTGAATGGCCCTCTGCATGGGAAGAAGATGAGGAGAGTGATGGGATGAGTGCAACAGATATTCGAGATCTAAACGCCCTGGTAAGAGAGACGGGCCTGCACCTCAACGCTGTTCGCGAAGAGCTTGGTAAGGTCCTTGTTGGTCAGCGAAGGTTAGTTGATCGGCTCTTGATTGCCCTTCTGGCGGATGGCCATATCCTTCTTGAGGGTCTTCCGGGGCTTGCAAAGACACTAGCTGTCAACACGTTAGCAACGGCTGTAAGCTGCGAGTTTCGCCGAATCCAGTTTACCCCAGACCTTCTTCCAGCCGACCTGATCGGCACCTCAATCTACAATCCTAAGGAAGGAACCTTTTCGATAAAGAAGGGGCCCATCTTCACCAATCTGGTCCTGGCAGATGAGATCAATCGTGCCCCTGCCAAGGTTCAATCGGCCCTACTTGAGGTAATGGCTGAGCGGCAGGTGACAGTTGGCGATGAGACCTTCCGAGCCGGTGACCCCTTCCTTGTTCTTGCGACGCAGAACCCAATTGAACAGGAGGGGTGCTACCCGCTCCCAGAAGCGCAGACCGATCGCTTTATGATGAAGGTGCGGGTGGGTTACCCCTCCCGCGATGAGGAGCGGCAGATTGTGCAGCGGATGGGACGCCTTGGCGACAGGCCTTTTGCAAAGCCCGTTATCTCAACGGATGAGATTCTTAAAGCGCGTCAGGTGGTCGATGAGATCTACTGCGATGAGAAGGTGATGGAGTACCTACTCGATATTGTCTTTGCAACGCGCGAGCCAAAACGCTTTGGCGTGCCAATTGAGGGGCTGCTGGAATTTGGAGCCTCACCTCGGGGTACGCTCAGTTTGATTCGCGCTTCTAAGGCGCATGCATTCCTCGCAGGGCGCGGCTTTGTAACGCCACATGATGTGAAGAGTGTTGCACCTGAGGTGCTCCGCCATAGGCTCAAGCTCTCTTATGAGGCAGAGGCTGAAGAGGTGAGCTCAGATGCTGTCATCGATCTCATTCTTGACCACTTAAGTGTGCCATGATTCCAAAGGAGGTCTGGCGCCAGGTGCGTCGCATCCAGATCAGAACGGGGCGCGCAGTTACGGGCCTTCTTGCAGGCGCTTATAGGTCGGCCTTTAAGGGTCGCGGGATGGAGTTTGAAGATGTGCGCGAGTATCAGCCAGGAGATGAGGTGCGTACCATCGACTGGAACGTTACGGCGCGAATGAACTCCCCCTTCGTGAAGAACTTTCGCGAGGAGCGTGAGCTATCGGTGATGCTAATTGTCGATGTCTCCTCATCTGGACAGTACGGATCATCGGGTAGGAAGAAGCGGGAGTTGATAGCAGAGCTTGGTGCCCTCCTTGCCCTCTCGGCTGTTAGAGGAGGAGATAAAGTGGGCCTTGTGCTCTTTACAGACCGGGTAGAGCTCTATCTTCCTCCCAAGAAGGGGACAACGCACACTTTGCGACTCATTCGTGAGCTGCTAGCCTATGAGCCGAAGGGCAGCGGAACCGATCTCAAGGGGGCCCTCACCTTTCTTGCAAGGGTTAAGCGGCGACGGGGGGTCTCCTTCCTCATATCCGATTTTATTGCTCCCGGGGCAGCAAAAGAGGTGGCGCTTATCGCGCGCCGCCACGATCTGACAGCCCTTTGCGTCTCTGATCCGCGAGAGTTCGACTTCCCCGACGTGGGACTTGTCCAAATTCGCGATCTAGAGACAGGGCTTACGCGCATGATCGATACCTCTCGAGAGGAGGTGCGCGCTAGACTTAAAGGCCGGGCGCTCTCTCGCATTGAGGGGACAAAGGCGCTTATGGATCGTGTAGGGGCAGCTTTTGTGCATCTGCGAACAGATGAGGATCTGCTTCCTGTGCTGCACAGAGCCTTTCGCTCTAAAGAGAGGCGAGCGTGAAAAAGTGGCGGCCCCTCATCTCTATCGTCTATCTAGCCTTGCATCTCTCTCTCTCGTGGCCTCTTTGCGCTCAACCTCTTTGCGCTGAAACAGGCTGGAGGGGCCATAGGGAAGGCGTTTCGGCTGAGATATCCCTCTCGGGTCTAAATTTAACACTCGATGACCTTCTAAACGTGGAAGTTCGGGTAAGGGCTCCGGAGGGGTTTAAGGTCGATAGGGAGGCGCTTCGTGAAAAACTTCCCTTGCGCCGAGGAGAGGAGAGCGAAGGGCTCTTCTCCATTGTGAGGGAGGAGTACTCTATATCATCAGATGGCGAGGAGCTCATTACTTTTATTCTAGAGCCCTGGGGATCCGGGAGCTGCTACCTTGGCTTTCTCCCCTTGGCAATCGAGGGCAATGGCACAAGCGTGGCACTCTTTACCGAGCTCTTTGAGCTCACAATTGAAGCGCCAGTCGGAGAGATTGAAGAGCTTGCCATTGCACCGCTGCTACCCTATGACGACGGGCCTCGAATCGAGATTAGCCATCAGAATCGAGAGCTCTTTGAGGAGAGCACAAAACACTGGCGTAACCGGCCCTTCCTTGACCTTTTTGAGAGTTGGAAGAGGTTGCTATCATGGGGCACCTTTGGGGCTTGCGCGGCTTTTTTTGTAGGTGGCACTCTTGCCTATCGGAATCGCTCGCGACTGCTCTCTCTCTTTACTAGGCGGAGTGTGCCACTTGACCCTCGGCAGGCGGCGCAGGCAGCTCTTCTTAAGCTGGAGGAGGAGGGGCTGCCCAGGAAAGGGCTATTTGATCGTTTCTACGTCACGCTTACCGGTATTGTTCGATTGTACATAGAAGAGGTCTACTACCTCCGTGCACCAGAGCGGACGACGCAGGAATTTTTAAGTGAGATGGCGCTACACCCTGCCTTTGATGATGAGACCAAGAAGAGGCTCCAAGAATTTCTAGTTATCGCGGATCTTGTGAAGTTTGCCAGGCTGAATCCTTCCCTAAATGACTGTGCGGAGGCGATGCTTGCAGCGCGTGAGCTCTTCCGCATCAGCTGTTAATGTGCGCACCTTAAGTAGGGAGCTCGAGAGTGAAATTTCTGCGCAATAGGAGTACTGTTGTCTGCCTTCTTGCGTTGGCAGTCCAGCAGGTTATCGTCGCCTCATCAACTTATTGGCTGGTCTCGCTTTCACGAGATGTGATTGAAGGGGAGAGCTTTTGGGTAAACCTCTGCCTCTACCTCACCTCGCTTCTCCTCCCCTATCTTCCTTTGGCTGTAGCCTCTGTCAGCTACGTCAAATGGGAGCAGGTCGCTATCCAGCGCTATATCGGCCAGTTTGTCCACAATAATGTCTCGCGCGTCCACCTCTGGGGTGACAAGGTTCGTCGAGAGAGCATTTTAACAATTGTTAATAATGAAGGGATGCAGACGATCACTAATGCCGTCTTCTACTTCTACCAGCTCGCCTCATCAATCCTCAATGTAACGTTCAACATTATTACAATATCTATTCTTATCGACTACTATTTTCCGGCGGCTTATGTAGTTAGTGTTGCCATTGGCTTTCTTATTATTCGCACACAAAAGCGGCGACTTGGCGATCTGACGCGCGGCGCCCAAGATGGGAGGATACGCGTTGGCCAGACAATACTCTCCTCATGGGATAACGTTGTCTTAGGCAACCACTACAATTTGCGACTTTGGAAGAAGTCTGCACAGAAGAACCTCCTCAAGTCGATTAAGCTCAACGTAGTGGCCTCTGTCTACTCCGAGCTTGTGGCTATCGGCATTGCGCTTGTCACCTTTGTCCCGAGCCTCCTTGTTGCGGCCTTCTCGATGTACTCCAACGTAGGAAATATCCTTGCTCTATCGGCCTTAATTGTAACGATGCCTCGCCTCTTTCTTGTCTTAAGCTACACCTACGACCTCCTCTATCAAGTCGTGCAGTGTGGGATGACCCGTGCTAAGCTGCATCAGATCTCGACAGTACTTGCCCCTGAGCCTCACGACTCGCCAGAGGCGTATCGTGAACGCATCAATTGGCCTGCGCTCCACTTCGATGAGAAGAGGAGCCATGAAGAGTCATTTGAGGATGAGTTGATCTCAAAGGTGACCTCGCCAAACCGGATTACCATTCGCGGCAGAAATGGCAGTGGAAAGTCCTCCCTGCTTCTTCTGCTCAAGCAGCGTTTGCGAGAGCATGCGTACTACCTTCCAAGCCAGCATCAGCTGCTCTTCTCCTTTGGAACCGCGGCGCAATCGACTGGCGAATCGGTGCGCGCGCAACTTGAGGAGATTCGCAACAAGGTCCATACGCAGGCGGTCCTTCTCGATGAGTGGGATGCTAACCTCGATGAGGAGAACCAGTCCTACCTCTCGACCATCATCGATGAGATCGCAAGCCGATGCTGTGTCATCGAAGTGCGCCACAGCCCCCAGATTCACGTCACACGCGTTGCATCAGGGGAGTGATCGGGGTGTGTTTAGGTTAAGCCGGGCCATAGGCGCATTATCGACTCATCTTCTTTCCAGATGAAAGCCCCTTCCGTATCTTTCAATAAGGCAAAAGCCGCCCCGTTTGCTTGCTGGGTAGTTCTTTGGAGCTCTTTAAAAATAGGCAATGTATCTTCGATATCGCCGCCCATGAGCAGATTGTTTCGATAGGCAGGGTGCTGCAGGCAAAATCTTTTATAGTCCTCGCTTTCGCTAAAGACGCGAATCTTGATTTTGACCCCACTCGGTTGGCTTTTGGCCATCTTAGCAGGAAAGTCCTGCAGGGCAAGCGCGTGAAGACGACCGTTCGAGCTCATAGGAGAGCCGAGAAGGGTCCATAGTCCTGCAGGAGATTGCTGCTGACGCTCCATTGTGCGTGCAACTTCCTGATAGCCGTCAAGGCATTCTTTGTAGGCCCTGTCGACCAAGCAGAGACGAATTGTGCCGGTCAGCCCCTCCTCGCGCACCCAAGAAAAAAGCTTGTTCATCACACAGAACTCACCAAAGAGTCGCCCTGGTCCGAAGGAGGCGATTGTAAGATCGATTTCTTTCGACTGATCATCCCACGAAGAGCCTCGAGCCACCTTCCTCACTATAAGGTTCTCAAAGATGTCATGAAAGTGAGCCTGTCCTGGTGTCCGTCTATTTAACTCCCGACAGGCACACTCGGCCAACCAGTCGTAGTAGTTGGCACCAAGTTCCAACGGGCGGTCGAGAGGTATTGAGGGATTTCGATAAAGGAGCCTATCCGCATTGCCGGCGTTGACTGTGTTGTAAGCTATCCGAGTTGCAATGGTCATTTGGTCCTGCGAGCGCTTGGAGCTTAGTTTTAAACAGATAGCGGGTAAGCTGCCGCCTCCTGCTACCCTTACAACTTTGGAGGTTATTTGGGACAAGGCATCTGGGCTTGAGCAATTAGGCCGGGTCAAAGGGATGGGCTTTGACGCCACTGGCGCAAGGCGCTGGCTGACTCTTCTATCGAACGACCTCTCCGGTATTCTTGAACTATACATGGCCCTCTCCTTGCTAGGGTAATGTCGCCATCTTTACATTTTGCCTACAATGAAAGCAATAAGTTCTTTACGTCATGCGCTCGCATCGCTTGCCGTGATTTAGGATGCGTTTTGCAGGCATCTTTTTCGCTCTGGTAGGTTGCATGGAATTAGACGTAGATCGTTGTGATGTTTAACGGGTGGTACTTTGGCACAAATTAACGCCCTGGCCCTGCAAGTTCGCCCTTGTGCGGCTAGAGGCCCATGGGCTACACTCTTTCCATGCAAATGATCGTGAGAATTTTAACAGAATTTCTTAAGGGCCTAGAGGGGTTGGTTTGGGGCCCCTTTCTTGTCATTTTTTTGGTGGGAACCGGCGTCTACTTAACCTTCCTGCTTAAGGGAGTCCAGTTCAGATCGATTGGAGAGGGCTTTAGATTAGCCTTTAGCCGAAAAAGTCCCTCGGGAAAGGGGAGTCTAACTCCTTTTCAGGCCCTTACAATGACCCTCGGCGGAACAGTCGGAACAGGGAATATCGCAGGGGTGGCCACTGCGCTCACACTCGGTGGGGTTGGCGCAATCTTTTGGCTTTGGGTCAGTGGAATTGTCGGCATGGCTATCATCTATGCTGAATCTGTTCTAGCCGTCCACTTTCGCGTGCAGGGCCAAAGTGGTGCTCTATGCGGTGGCCCCATGTACTACATCTCGAGGGGCCTTCGCTGGAAATGGATGGGCCAGCTCTTTGCCCTCTTTGGAGTTGTCGCCTCCCTCTTCGGAATCGGAAACCTTGCTCAGGCTCA
>JAKBAF010000018.1:1637-10183 GCA_021809305.1 bacterium | reverse complement strand
ATATTGTTATAATTTGTATAATAGTTCTTTAACTTAAATTGGAGTTTAAAAATGGATGCCGTTCAATCCTATGCTAGTCGGATCCGAGACAGGCTCACAACAACGCGCCTGCACGCAGAGGGCACACTCCTCCTAACAGGCGGGATGGCCACCTTCTCTAGCGTTTGCTTTGCCTTAGGGTATGGCACACTCTCGCTTCCAAGCTCTTGGGAGCGGCTTGCAAAAGTTGTAGATATTCTACGGCAACGCACCTTCTTGATCGGATTCATTGTAGGCTCAGCCTTGGGAGGCTCTATTGGGCTCTGTTTCGGCACCAAAGCGATCCGAGAGACAGGAATGAAGCAAAATCAAAAACGTAGCTTTACACTAGAGGCGGTGCAAGGATTGAGCCGCTGCGTTGGACTGCCCATTAGAAAGCTGGATATCGAGGTGACGCTGATACAGACCCCATCAATTCCTCTCCTATCTGCTCTACTAAAGCGAGCAGAGCTTAAGAACGGCGGCAGCATGAAAGAGCGCCTCCTCCACGATCTGCCCCGCGTCGCAACGTGGTTCCTCCTTTTTGTCGGAGTGAGCGGGGGGATGCTCAGCCTAGACGCTCTATTGCGGAATTATAGCCAAGGCAAAATACCATGGGCAGCTCAAGCAGGCGCTTTTATGGGTGGGTCGGCCGCGTGCAGCGCAACCTTTGCCCTCCTCTCTTTATGGCCCTCTTTTACTGGTCGTAGGGGTCGTGAACCGGTCAAGCTCTAAGTTATTCTTCACGTTTTTGTTGAAGAGGGTTTGACAGGGTAGACCACTCGCCTGTTAGAGTACTCCTCTACAGACGATAGAAGAGGAAAATCCATGTCCTTCACCCTTGCACTCGGCGCAAAAGCGCCCGATTTCTCTCTGCTCGCAACAGATGGGAGGAGCTACTCTCTTAGCGACTTTGGAGATAAGCCCCTACTTGTCATCTTCTTCACCTGCAACCACTGCCCCTATGTGAAAAACTCAGATGAGCTGACCCGCAAGAGCGCTCTGAACTTCGCGCCAAAGGGGGTCGCCTTTATTGGGATCAACTCCAATAGCGCCACGGCCTATCCGGAAGACTCCTTTGAGGAGATGTGCAAACGGATGGAGGAGCACCACTTCCCCTGGGTCTACCTCCACGACCCCAGCCAGGAGGTCGCACGAGCCTACGGAGCACTTCGCACTCCCCACTTCTACCTCTTTGATAAGGAGCGACACCTCATCTATACGGGACGGGCTGTCGATTCTCCCCGTGATCCAAGCAAGGTGACCCGCAATGATCTCGAATCAGCTCTAAAGGAGCATCTTGCTGATAAGCCAATTTCAACTCCCCTTACCAACCCGATTGGCTGCAATGTCAAGTGGGAGGGCAAGGATCGCCACTGGATGCCGCCAGACGCCTGCGATCTTGTCTAACATCTACTCCGATATTATTCTTATCCCTCTCATCTACGGAATCCAACTCTGAATAAAACCGTTCAGTAGTATAAAAAATTACTTCCATTGACTTATAACAAAAATTCAATTAAAATCTTCTGTTAAAATCTGGAGGATAAATGGAAGAGAGTAGAAAAGTAACAAGTGAGTCGCGACAGAGAACCCATCGAGAAAGCGCAGCAACCTCCTTGTCACCAGACGCCCGAGTCCAAAACGCCTCCCAAACAATATCCGTTGTAGTGCAATCAAGCGGGAGAGGTACCGGAGCTAAGCGACGGCAAGCCAAGCAGTGGCAGGGGGAGCCTCTAGCCCTTATCCATCGTCTGATGGGCGGCAAACAGAGCCCCTATTCAACCCGCATCCAGCTCATCTGTGATGAGCTGATGGGATCCTTCAAAGCGGCCTGGACCGATATCAAGGTTCAGCAAGGAATGGAGAGGGTACGCAAGCAAACGAATTCATCAGATAGTAAGTTCAAACTCGGCAGGTCTTTATATGAGTCAGGTCCTGGACGTTTTAGGCTAGCCCACAGAAACGCTTTTTTAGCCCTCTCCATGCTCATACAATGGGCCAGTTCCGACCACAATAATGTTGGTGTTTTAGACAGTCAAAACCGCGTTCCTGAGGCATTCATTCGGAAAAATTGCTCCGGGCACTTGCGCGTGGCCTCACAACTCTTGTCCACCTTTAAATTTGCTGGGAATAAAGCAATTGATGATCTTGCGCAAAGATGCACCCTACTTTGCCAGCTGATTGAAAGTCATCTTGATCTCCTTAGGGGCCGCGACACCCCCTCTCTTCCGGTTATTGATCATCTCGTCTTGCTAGAGCGCCGCTGCGATGCCGCCCTCTTGTGTCTCTCTGATCCTGGACAGATCGCTCCAACCCTCTATAAGGGAGAGAGCAGGGCCGAGCTTGAGATAGCACTCAAGGGCACATGGGATGAGTGGAGAGACGGGTTTCTTCAGCTAAAGGCTGCAATAGAGAAGATGAGAGAGGAGCCGATAACTCTTCTCTCCATCGTACGGCTGAGGATGCAATTCGAATGCAATTCAGAGAGTAATTTGCCGCGAACTATATCCATCTGTCGACTGATAGAGCACATTCAAAAAGAAGAGATGACACCAGAATCGAGAAGCGAGCTCGAAGAACTCACTTGGTGTGCTGAAGGATACAATAATTACGTTTCGAGCATGGATTGGGAAATCTCGCCTCTTGTGCTGCGCACAGCTGTTGAGACAGGCATTCTGTCGGAGGCCAACATCCTCGGCATTGCGGGCCGCTTCCTTGATGAGTGGCAATCTGGAGAAGAGGAGTTTCAAACCCTTTTTAGCGCTTTTTTTGCTAGTTTAAAAAAGGGTGGAAAGCCTTATCGACCCGCCTTGGATATCGCACTCAAAATACGCGACTTTCTTAATGAGAGGACAAAGGAGGTCAAGGCACAGCTCGATAGATTGGCATCTCTCCCAACGGATAAGGTAAAAGAGCGGACGAAAGCTCTCCACCAGCTCGTTACTTATCTAAGTGAACAAGTTATATCTATTTATGGACACGGATATAGAGATGAGATGATCAGCCAGTGGAACGAAACTCACAGGCGATATTTAGAGGAGAGCGGGCAAAGCAACCATCCAAATGACTTTTTAAGCGTTTCCTATCATAAGGCGGTTGAGAATTTCACCTTCACTCTTGAATTGGCTCTCTCCGCTCTCGCTACTCGTATTGAGCTGGTATTCCACTCAACGGTGCGTTTGGCATCGGATGAGCTCAACCCTGGGAACCCTGGGAGTTCAAAGAGGCAGCAAAGAGTCCGAGCTCCTGTCCAACAAAGCTCTCGCAGAAAGGAGCTCAAGAAGGAGAAGGAAAAAGAGAAGGAGAGCGAAAAGCTCGAGCGAGAGGATCGAGTCCCCTTTAAGGATGATCGGAGGGCTTGTATAGGGAATCCAACCATCTCCCTTCAAGATCTGCAGCCAAGCGAAAAGGAGATGGATAGAGGCGCAGGAGAGTGCGAAAAGATGACCCAGACGCTCCTCGGCGCTGCCAAACGAATATCGCAAGGCGCTCCTCCTCTACATATTGATGATGATCTGCAAGCTCGGCGGAAGCACCTCTTAACAGGCAGCAGGAATCTCGTGCTCGCCTTCAACGGTTTAATTAGCAGCCTCTCGCAAAAGGAGGCTGGAAGGCCCCTTAGCTATGATAGGGCGCACCACGCCCTTGACTGGTTACGGCGTGCATTGGAGGCCTCATTAGAGCTCTCATTGGCCTCTCTCCCCATCTTTACATCCGATGGGCATATCATTCGCACAATCTACCCCAGACAAAGGGGGGGCAGCCAGATTCTATACCGCCATAATCTCGCTTTAGCCTTTGCCCCTCTCGCTCTTATGAGCCGGCAAGAGGGAGCGCACGAATCGCTGCGCCGAGCGGTCGATACTCTCTCCCCTCTCATCTCTTATCTTACCGCCGCAAATGAGGCTCTCCACTACCACTCTAGTAGCACTACCTCTCAATGCCACCTCTTTATTGAAGAGCTTGAGCTTGCCCATCAAAGTGGAGATGACGAGCAGATCGTGGCAAAAAGTGATGAGCTCTTTCAATTCTATCTCACGCCTGGAATCGAAGGGGTGCTGGCCCTGTGCGACTTTCTTGCTGAGGCAAGAAAGCTCGAGCCCTTCAACCTATCCCCGGAGCAAGAGGTTGAGCTCTCTATCGACGTTGAAGAGATAACCCTTGCTGGCCTCTCTGCGCTTGCGCGAGAAGGGCTACCTGTTGAGCCTCCTCGTATTGAAGAGTTGCCTGGATCGGAAATTGAACGAGAACTGCCTCTTGATGATAGAGATGACGAATCAGTAGAGGCGTATGCGCAACTACCCGTGATCCTCTCTTCTCTTCAGCGCAGCAGACGCCTGCTTCAGATCACCCGCAGTCTTCCGGTCTACCGAGAGGAGGATGATGGAGCTTGGCGCGCGGATCGAAGGGAGGCGTATCTCCAAGACCTAACCCGCGATATCGACCTCTTGCTACTCCACCTAGTGAACTTAAACGGCTCTAACCACTCAGCTCTCCATGATGGGCTGGGCTCCTTGGATTGCGCTCTGCGAGCCTTAAAGCGCGTCCATGGCGCAAGCCTTCTCCACCTCCCGCTCTACATCGCAGACTCTCACCTTGTCGATTACCCCGAAGGGAGAAGTAACAGGTCCGTTCTCTACTCGGACAATATTCTCCTGCTAAACAGACTCCTTTGCGAAAGCGCCAACTACATGGAAGAGCCAGAAGAGCTTGCAGAAAAGGTGGCCAGACTGCCAAGGCTCACTCGCAGCTCGCAGGCGTGGCTAAAAGAGGCTCGAAAGTGGTTAAATAACCCGATGGACCGTTTGAGCAAAACAAAAGAAGAACTTCCCCCCTTTCCGCACCTTATAAAGAGGCTGCTCGAGCTTGCGGACGAGGAGAGACTCCTTCTTGAAACGCAAGAGGGCTGGACGAAAATCGAAAAGGGAGAGGGCCTAAACCATGCAGAACATCAAGTGACAAAGAAGCGTCTCTTTAATGAACTTATCGAGTGCTATCTCCTCCCGTCATTGGAGCTCCTCAACCAGATGATTGCAGAGGCCTTTCCCAGGCCCCCTTCCCAATTACTGCTCTCGTGAAAGAGTTCGGCTAAGGATCAAACATTGCAGTTGGGTGAAAAGATCGGTGCTGTGGTTACCGCTCAATTGATCCTCTTCCTCCATGAATGCCTTTAGAGAGGCAATCACCTCCTCTACCGAGCAGAGATCACTTATCTCTCTAAATCCCTCCCAAAGAGATCTTCCGCTCACGATTGCAAGGTCGTGAAAGGCTTTTTCATACGCCTCTTTAGAGATATCGGGGATCTCGCATGAGATCTCTGTGAGGGGAGGGGTCTCCCCACAAGGTGAGCTGATGCTCACAAGCTCTACTTCGATTTGCAGCGCAACGCCCGGCTCGAAATTTGAATAACAGCCATAGGCTAGAGCTGGGTGGATAAAAATCTCCCTCGTCTCGCCGATGGCCATACCCAACATCCCATGAGCAAGGCCTGGCAGCAGATCGGCCACTCGGTAGCTGACAGGCGCCCCCTCAAAGGTATTAAGGTAGCATCTGCCATACTGCGCCGTCCCTTCAATCGGCTCGATCTTGCAGTGAATCGTCACGCTCTCTGCCCCTTCGAAGAGCTCGCCCTCGCCCCGCGCGATGGTGCGGTAGTAGAGGCGATCCGGGGCAACGCAGCTCAACTGGACGTTCGTGCTGTACTCAGCAAAGATCTTTTCGCTCGCCTCGAGGTTAGTTTTAGCTATGAATGCGAATTGCGCTTCGTGGTATTTGCGCGCCACCTTACTATCGTATAGCTCACACTCTTCACTGCTATCAGCCTCTCGCATTCCAGCTATGAGACCTTCCACATAGCTGGGCCCGTCGTCCTTACAGCGATGCCAGATCTCTCGCGCTATCGCTTCGACAAGGAGCGCGCGCGGCCGCTCTTTTAGTTCATTATAGAGAGCGCCATCGCCATAGAGCCACGAGAGAGAGAGAAGCAAGTAGAGGTTAAAAACTATTCGCATAGTATCGAAAGAACATCCTGTAGAAAGTGTTTAGAGTTTATGAGACGCTCGGTTTTATCGGCAGCCTTAGCGTAACGCTTGATAAGCCTTTTGGTCTCCTCGGAGTCCTTATAGCAACCAAAGCAAGGCAGTGCATTGCCCCTCTTGTCTAAGTCCCAGGAGACAGCCATGGCCCTGTTAATTTCCTTATAAGCCTCCGTAATAGAGAAGTGGTCCGGCTTATCGAGCTCTTCACTTTTCGGAGGAGTAGACCATTTGGTGATATAGGGCTCACAAGAGATTATGGGTATAAATCTTTCAAAACCCAACCGCTCATTGCGATTTTTTAAGGGTAGGGTTTCCACGCTCATTGAGAGCAAAAGGATCTCCTGTGCCCGCGTATGGAGGCGAGCGTTTTCGCCACCATATCCCAGGATAATACCGACGAGTACATTGGAGTGTTTAAGGAAAGAAAAGAGAGGTTCCTCTGATCTGATTAACTCTGCCAGCAAACCCTCAGGGGTGATGTGATCTCCTAAGACTTCTCGAAAGAGACCGAGGTGCTCGTCCACAACCTCCAGAACCGCCTTATGGTTGATAAAGAGGCAGCCCATAAAGGGCGAATTGGATTTGTTTCGGACAAAGGAGAAGTTCGCATTCGAAGGTAGCCTCAGTCTCTCCCAAATGGCGACGCCCTGGCTGTAGATCGCTACGTCCCAGCTCTCGTATGAGCTCAGGGACGCAAGAGAGACGACCTCCGCGCTGTACTGACCGACGCCACAGACCGGCTTCTTGCCAAATAGGACGGCACCGAGCTCTGCCGTTGTCAGTGCCCAGCGGAAACACTGCTCGAGGGTCTCGCTTTCAGCCGGGCTTAATTGTGCAGAGATCTGCTTCCCCATAGGCCTGGTGCGAGCCTGCATGCAACTACAAGCAATGCACGCGAGAACCACGAAAAAGGTGAATTTCATGGCCCTTTTTGGGGCCATGAAAGGTAATGGATATCTTCGCATTCTATCTCGAGGTTAGAACTTTACGCCTTTTAACGGGCAGGTGGGGTTGCAACAAGTTTCTCCATCGTCGTGCCACCAACCGCAATAGATGCACCGAGTATAGCCCGCAACTCCCAACGTTACCGCCATATCAAGCCCACCCTCTAAGAAGGCCTGTGACTCAAATGGGCATTCGCCAAGCTGATCCCTAATGTATTCTGGCAAGGTATCGAGTTGATGGGAGGCAGAGATTACCTCGGCCCTGTACATTTCACCGTATGGTTCGGCGTTTAAGTTAGACAAAGTAAGTGTTGAGAAGCAAAGCAAAAGTAGTGTCAATCGCATGGGTCCACTCCATTTCATTTAAGGTTCAAAAGACTCTTCGCTCTTGCGCGGTCTAAGGCCACACAGCAGCGATAAAATTTTTAACTCCACCTCTCCTATTTTGTCAAAACTTAAGGTTGTCAAGGGTACGATTGAAAGTTGTACGCTGGGCTTTGCGTTTTGGGGCGCACATAGCCCCGCGTTCCGCGCCCCAAGCTTACCAGCCCTTCCACTACGCACTGGCCGCTACACACTGGGCTACTTACTCCCACCGCTACCGCGGTTTGGGAGGGAACCCTTGCCGGCTAACACTTTGCGGCCGTAGCACGTTACTTCGAAATCCATGTGATGCTCGAGTCCAAAAAAGGCCACAAAATGAATGCCTAGCCCAGCGTACAAGTTTCAATTGCAATTGCACCCGGTTGTCAACGGCGCACCTTTGGAGGAAATGGCGGAAGCCGGCTAAACTGAAGTTCAACTTCAATTTAGCCGGGAGTGACTCGAGATGTACAAGCGTCAAATGGAATCGGAGTTAAGGAGCCTTGCGGCTGCCTATCCCGTGGCCACTCTGACAGGCCCAAGGCAGTCGGGTAAAACAACGCTTGTCCGCCATACCTTCCCAGACAAACCCTATGTGAATATGGAGGCGCCAGATATTCGAGAGTTGGCGCAGGCCGACCCAAGAAGATTCTTGGAGATGTACAAAGAGGGGGCCATTTTGGATGAGATCCAGCGACTTCCCGCCCTCCTCTCCTACATTCAGGTGGTGGTGGATGAAGCGCCAAAAAATGGCCTCTTTATCCTGATAGGAAGCCATCAGCTAGAACTACGTGCGGCAATTACCCAGTCGCTCGCAGGTCGTACAGCTCTTCTCAACCTACTTCCTATGAGCCTTGCTGAACTTTCCGATGCAGAGCTTCACCTCTCCTTAGATGAGGCGCTTTTAAAAGGAGGCTTCCCACGGATTTTCAGTGGTGCGCTCGATCCAACAAAGGCCTATCGCAACTACTTCCAAACCTACATTGAGCGAGATCTCCACCAGCTGATCCAGGTGAGAGACCTCACCCAGTTTCAGCGATTTATCCGCCTCGCGGCGGGGCGGGTTGGACAGCTCCTCAATCTCGAGGGGCTTGGAAATGATGTCGGCGTCTCCTCGCACACCATCAAGCACTGGATCTCCATACTCGAGGCCTCTTTTATCATTGTGCGCCTGCAGCCC